>JANLXD010000329.1:0-3037 GCA_031364935.1 Candidatus Eiseniibacteriota bacterium | reverse complement strand
GAATCACAGTCGAGCCGCCGGAGAGGGCCACCGTCGTCGGCAGCCCCGCTGCGGCGCCGCTCAGAACCGTCGCGTGCACGAGGTCGGTCCGGTCGGGCATCCCGTTTCCAAAGGCATCGCGCGCCGTGACGATCAGGGAATCGGGGACCCCCGCCGTGAGCGGGCCGGCGGGTCCGGTCACGATCAGCGTGTCGAGAGCGCCGTGGATAAACTGGATGGTCGGAGAGGCGGTGAGCGAAACGCCGCGCGCCGTCACCGACACGACCGCCGACCCCACCGCGGTGGCCGTGACCGAATAGCCGATCGCTCCCGCGGCGTCCGTCGCGGACGCGAGCGGAGTCCGCGTGGTCGCGACCCCGGACGCGGACACGACGATCGAGTCGCTGGGCACGCCCGCGAGCGTGTGTCCCTGCCTGTCGCGAAGGGTGACCGTCACGGTGCTCCCCGGGGAGCCGACGGTGACCGGGGACGTCGCGATGACCGACGAGCTGTCCGCATTCACGCCGCCCGGCACCAGCCTCACGTCGGTCGAGCCCGTTGAGGTCCCTCGCACAGAGGCGGCCGAAAGGGTCGCGGTGCCCAGCGAGGAGCCGCCGAGCAGGGTGAAAAGGATCGCGCCGCCCGAGGCCAGCACTTGCACGCCGGGCGTGCCGGCATCGGCGTCGGATGTAGTAATCGACCCGAGCGAGGAGGCAACCGTGTACTTCTCGCCGTTCACGACTACGTTCGAGAACGCGTCGTGCAGACCGGACGCGGTGACGGTGCGCGTGGCGAGTCCGTCAGCGGCCAACGAGTCGGGAACGGCGGTCAGCGCGATCGCTCCCGACGGGACGCCGGAACCCAGCGTGATGCCGATCGAGCCCGTCGCGCTCCCGCGCTCGGAGACGACGTTCACCGTAGCCGGGCCGGCCGTGGTGCCCGCGCGGACCCAGCCGGAGAGCGTTCCGCCCGCCGCGGCAATCCATTGAAATCCCGGACTGCCCAGGTCGTCGTCCGTTACGACGGTGAGGCCGGAGCCCGTGACGGTGAAGCGCTCCCCCGCGGCCACGGCGTTGGCGAACGCGTCGCGCACCGCGAGCGAGGTCACATAAGACGAATCCACCCCGTCGGCCGTGAGCGACGCCGGGGCCGCGGCGAGCGTGATCGTTCCCACCGGGACGTTCGGCACGGTGAGGACCGGTGACTCCGCGGTGCCCACGAATGGCGCCACGCCGTTCGCGTCGATCGCGCGGATGCGCCCCGCCGCGCCCGTCGTCTGGGTGTCGATGAAGCGGACGCTCGCCGAATCGGATCCGGCCGGGATCGTGAGCGAGAAGATCTGCACCCCGCCCAGATTTTCGAAGCGCCCCTGCGGCCGGTCGGTCCAGAGCGTCAATTCCTCATCGGCCGGGAAAGGCGATCGATTCTGGAAGACGTCGCGCGCCACGACCGTCACGGTGTCGGCAAAGCCCGCGGTCAGACGGAGCGTGTCGGGGCTCGCGACAATGTGGTCCGGCGGCGCGGCGGCCACCACGAGCCGTCTCCGGGGAGCGGACGTCAGCGCCGTGAGCGTGTCGCGCGCCGCGATGAAGAACGTCCCGGAGCGCTGCGCCGTCTTCGTCCCGCTCCAAAGGCCGAGGGTCAGCGTCGAGTTCGGGTTGGTGATGGACGCATCGGCAACCGTGGACCCGAGGGAGTCGGTGTAAGCGACCAGGCGCGTGGGAGCGGCGGAGCCGGTGCCCACCGTGATCCGGTTTCCATCCGAGTCGCGCGACTCGACGGTAGCCGCGAACGGAGTCCCGGCGGTGGCCGTGGCCGCCGAGGTCAGGGCAAGCGAGGCGTACGCGCCGTTCGTCACCGTGATGACTCCGGTCGAGTCGCGCCACGCGCCGCTGTCGGCGTACGCTTTCCCCGTCCCCACCGTCGCCAGCGAGAGGATCGTTCCGATCCCCGACGCCGGCACGGGGGTTCCGATCCCTCCGGACAAACTCCATGCGCCGCTCACCCACCGCGCGGAGTTCGCATACTGGTCGTAACCGCGCAGGTAAAGATGCGTCGTGTCCTGGTCCGTTATACGCGAGAGTGTCGTCACGTCGACCAGAGCCGCGTCGACGATCCTTACGCTCGTGACCACGTCGGGGACGATGGACACGTTGGGCGATCCCGAAGTCAGCGCGGTGAGAACATGGCCGAGCAGCGGACGGGGCTGGTCCAGGACAAGCAACGTGGCCGTCTGCGGCGCGGACGTGCTGACCCGCCCGTACTGCGGCGGGCCGCCCGATCCGTAGTGGATCCCCACCACGTCTCCGGCCCTGAATTTGGCGCCGGGATGTCCGATCCGCAGTCGGATCCTCTGTCCGGACGTGGTGACTGAATCGATGAAGCCCGGCGCGTCCGAGAAGGTCACGTATCCATTGGATACCGGGCTGCTCGTCTGGGGAGGCGTCCAGCCCGCGGGGATCCAGATCTCGACGACGCCGCCCTGCGGGTGATCGAAATCCTCGCCGGCCGTGTAGTTGATGGTCCAGGTTCCATAGCCACCCGCGACAATAGGATTGTTCGAGGTGAACATCTGAGCGCTGCCGCTACCACCCGCAGCCAGGGCCGAGTCCGGCGAAGCAGCGAGCGCCGCGACGAGCGCGGCCCACGCACAAAACGCGGAGGCGCGCGCGCACAGACCACGGGCGCGGACGGCTCCGCGAGGCGGACCGAAACAGCGTTTTATGAGACCGGGAAGCATCGACCTCGAAGGTCAAGGTGGCGTCGCCTGTTTCGCCCCAGGGACTTGGACACCTTGAAACAGCGCAACTTATATGCCACGGGAGCGCAGCGCGAGCTTGCGCGCGACGCTCGGAGCTACGCCGAAACTAAGGAGATACGAGCGGGGGAATTACGAAGATTCGCGAGGTCAGCGAAGCGATCGGAAAGATCGTGCAGAGCGCAATGAGTCTGGCGATCTGCGATTGAGCAGTGGCCAATCCGCGGCCGGTCAGGACCGCGCGTCCGGAAGCGCTGTCTACCCCCGGGGCCCGCGAATCTCCCCCACCACTTTGGCGGG
>JANLXD010000232.1:0-7716 GCA_031364935.1 Candidatus Eiseniibacteriota bacterium | reverse complement strand
TCTTCTGCGACAACACCATCGTGATCGCCGCCGTCAACGTCGTCTTCCCGTGATCCACGTGGCCTATCGTTCCCACGTTCACGTGAGGCTTCGTCCGCTCGTACTTCTGCTTCGCCATCCGATCAGACCCTCCGCGATTGCGAGAACGTCAGCTCTTGAAAACGAGGGACCGCTTAGACCCGAAGAAACCGCTCAGCGCAATGCACCCGATGCGGCGCAGTTGATGGAGCCCACGAGCGGAATCGAACCGCTGACCTTTTGCTTACCATGCAAATGCTCTACCGACTGAGCTACGTGGGCGGTGATGCGGCACGCAGAACGACCAGACGCGTGAGAAGGCCAGCCTCCCCCGAGAGCGCCAGCCTTGTCGGCGCCTGAAAGTGTCGTATGTAAGCCAAAAAATTCCTACCGGCCTTCTGGTCGATTGCAAGAAGGTCGTGGGCAATCACGAATCGTGTACGGTAAGCGAGGCCGAAGATGCGGTCAACAAGAAATTTGCGTCCGTTTCTGCGGCTGCGAAAGGCTACGGAATATTAGATTGATGAACCCCGAAAGCGATTCGTGCGTCCCGCCACCCACCTTCCTGGTACCCCGAAGGGCCGGATTCAGGTCGAAAACCCGGGAAGTGATTTCGTTCGGAGGACTTGAGCCATGTGGACGGCTGTGGATATGTGCGCGTCCGGCGAGAGAAGAACTGGAGCGGGAAACGGGATTCGAACCCGCGACCCTCAGCTTGGAAGGCTGACGCTCTAGCCACTGAGCTATTCCCGCTCCGTCAAATCAATTAGACCGATCCCGGGCCGCCGTCCCTCGCGGGGGCTCGAGAGAGTGGAGGGGGAAGGATTCGAACCTTCGAAGGCTAAGCCGGCAGATTTACAGTCTGCTCCCTTTGACCGCTCGGGAACCCCTCCGGCACGGCACGATCGCGATGACATTTGGAGCTGGCGAAGGGAATCGAACCCCCAACCGCCTCATTACAAATGAGATGCTCTACCATTGAGCTACGCCAGCGAGTGGAGCCGGCACCGCGATGCGCGCAGCGACCCCGGCGCATTCTACGGGGAGAAGCGCGGCAGCGTCAACTCGTGTACGGATTTAGTGCTTGGGGGGCGAGGCGGACTCGGTTCGAAGCGAGGAGAGGAGTGAAGCCACCGAGATCTCCGCGTCGGAGCGGTCCCCGATCGGCGTGTCCAGGACGCGGGCCAAGGTGAAATGGAAGCTGCTTCCCTGGCCCGGCGTGCTCTCGGCCCATAGTTTTCCGCGGTGCCCTTCGATGATGCCGCGGCAGATGGCGAGGCCGAGCCCGGTGCCGCCCTGCTCGCGGGTCGCGGCATCCTCGACCTGGTAGAACTTCCGGAAGATGCGCTCCAGGTCATCCGGCGGGATCCCCTTCCCCTGATCCGAGACGATGACCTCGTACTCCTGCTCGCGCGCCTTGAGCTCGATCGAGACGCGCCCGCCCGGCTTGGAGAATTTGAGCGCGTTCGAGATGAGGTTCTCCAGCACTTGCTGGATGCGGCTGGGATCGGCGAAGACCATGGCCGGCTCCTTGGGCAGGCGCGCGTCCACCTCGATCCCCTGGCCGCCGGGGAGCTGCGGCACCCAGAAGAGGCACTTCTCGATCAGCTCGTTGAGCGAAGTGGGCAGGAACTGGATGGAGAGGACGCCCGCCTCGATCTTCGACACGTCGAGGATGTCCTTCACCAGCCGGATCAGGCGCTCGACCGACTCCTGGCAGAAGGCGATGAGCTGCCGCTGGTCGCTCGACTCGTCGAAGTGCGAGCTGGAGACCAGCAGGTCGAGCGACGACTTCATCACGGTGAGCGGCGTGCGCACCTCGTGCGAGGCGATCGAGAGAAACTCGCTCTTGGAGCGGTCCAGCTCCCTCACCTGCTCGAACAGCCGCGCGTTTCCGACGGCCGCCGCGACCTGCGCCGCGAAGAGCGAGGCGAGGGAGACCGCGTCGGCGTGGAACTGCTCCGCCTCGCCGAACGCGACCATGGCGCCCACGGTCTCTTCGTTCACGCGGAGCGGAGCGGTCAACGCGTAGCTTCCCGGGATCGCGGCGAGCGGGCTGAATCCCGCCGTGGAGAGCTCGGCCCGCGACAAGAGCCGCGTCTCCGAGCCCAGGATCTTCGCGAGCGGCTCGAGCGGCACCTCCCAGTTGACTGACGGCTGGAGCGGCGAGGCGTCTTCCGACGCGCGGGCCACCGCCCACACCCGGATGGCGCGGTCGCGGCGCCCGGCCGCACCCACCGCCACGGTGTCGCCGCCGCAGATGGAGAGGAGCCCTTGCGCGGCCACGTCCAGCATTTGCGGCAATTCCAGCGTGCCCGCCGCCAGGGAGCCGAGCTGATGGAGGTCGCGGAGCCGCGCCTGCTGGTCGCTGTTCAAAGCCTGCGACGCTTCCAGGCTCTGGGCCATCTGGTTCACCGCCTCGCCCAGGGCGCCCAGCTCGTTTCGCGCGTTCACCTGGATGCGCGTCTCCAGCCGGCCGCGCGCGATCTGCTCGACGCCGCGGAGAAGCTCATCGATCGGGCGTGTGACCCAGCGCGACACAGCACTCGACGCAACCACGCTCGCGGCCAAGCCGACCACGAAGATCCCCAGCGTGACGTACCAGAGGAGATGCGCCTCGGCGATCAGGCCCGCGGCGCTCAGCTCCACCACCACCAGACCCACCGATTCCCCGGACCGGGCCCGGATGGGCGAGACGGCGACCACGCGCGCCTGATCGGGGCGGGAGAGGTCGAGCACTTCGCAGGCGGTGTTGGTCATGGCCGAGCGGAGAAGCTCCGGGGGCACGGTCGCGGGCGGGCTCGAGCCGATCGGCATGCGGCCGCCGCGGAGGGTCGACTCCTCGCGGATCGGCGCGGCGCCCCCCATGTCGACGATCACGCCCCAGGCGCCCAGGCGTCCGACGGGCGCGAGCGTGAACAGGTGGTAGATCGCCGGGTTCGCGCGGCGTAGGGCGCCCAGGTCCTCGACGATGGTGCGGAAGCCGGCCGTGTTCATGTCCTGGGGCGAGCGGATCTGGCGGTGGTCGTCGGCAATGATCAGCGCCGCGGCGGTCTCGGCGGCGGTGGTCGCGGTGCTCGCGAGCTGGCGGCGGAGCGCGGCCTGCCCGTTCTGGAAGAGGAGGATGGTGGCGAGCACGAGAAAGCCGGTCCCCACGGCGAGGAAGAGGATCTGCAGCTCGCCTTTGAGCGTGCGAGGGCGTCGGATGAAAAACCGCATGGGCCGGCGTCATGCCCCCGGGGGAATTACGATTTGCGCCGGACCTTCGTCCCCCCCTTCCCATCCTCGAGGACATAGCCCAGCGCTGCGATCTCGTCCCTGAGTTGATCGGCACGTCCCCACTGCATCTGCAGGCGGGCCTCATCTCGTTTTCGCACAAGGACTTCCACGTCAGTCGGCGGCGGCGCTTCTTCGGCCTTCGAGCCCCAGAAAAGCCCGATCGTCTCTCCCAGCTCGCGCAGGTGCCGGCCCGCGGCCGGAAGGGCCGCCTGCTCCACGGCCGAGCCGTCGGTCTGGTCGGCCACGCGGTTGATCGCCTTCGCCATCTCGAAGAGGTGCCCCTGAGCGCGGGCCGTGTTGAAGTCGTCGTCCATCGCCTCCACGAACTGGTGCCGCAGCTCCGACACTTCTTCCAGGAGCCGCGCCTTGTCGAGGTCCTTGAAGCCGACCGGCGCGGCGCCGTTCGACTCGGCCCCTTCGGCGCGGGCGAGCGCTTCGCGCAATCGCGCGTAGCCGATGCGCGCCTCGTCCACGCGCTCCTCGCTCCACTCGATCGGACTCCGGTAGTGCGTCGATTGGAGATAAAAGCGGACCACTTCGGGCTCGACGCGCGCGACCACGTCCTCGATCGAGAAGAAGTGCTTGGTCGACTTGGACATCTTCGCGCCTTCCAGGTTCACCAGGCCGTTCTCGATCCAGTAGCGCGCGAACGTGCGTCCGGTCGCGGCCTCGGACTGCGCGATCTCGTTTTCGTGGTGCGGAAAGATCAGATCCTGCCCGCCTCCGTGAAAATCGAACTCTTCCCCGAGATACTTGATCGCCATGGCCGAGCACTCGATGTGCCAGCCCGGACGCCCGCGTCCCCAGGGGCTGTCCCACGCCGGCTCCCCCGGCTTCGCGGCCTTCCAGAGGGTGAAGTCGAGCGGGTCGCGCTTCGACTCGCCCACCTCGATCCGCACGCCGCTCTTCAATTCGTCCACGTTCCGCCCCGAAAGCTCGCCGTAGCGCGGCCAACTCCTCACCTCGAAGTACACGTCGCCGCCCGACGCGTAGGCGTAGCCGCGGTCGATGAGGCGGCGGATCAGGTCGATGATCTCGGGAATGTGGCGGGTCGCGCGCGGATAGTGCGTCGCCGGCAAGAGGTGGAGCACCTCGGAATATTTGAGGAAGGCCTGGATGTTCCGCTCCGACACCTCGTCGTGCGAGATTCCCTCCTCGTTCGCGCGCGCGATGATGCGGTCGTCGATGTCGGTGAAATTGGTCACGTACGTGACGACGATCCCCTTCGATTCCAGGTAGCGGCGGATCGCGTCGGTGGAGACGGCGTAGCGCATGTGGCCCACGTGCGGCTTGTCCTGGACCGTCATGCCGCAGACGTACATGCCCGCGCGCCCCGGCGTGACGGGCTCGAACGGCACCTTGGTCCGCCGCCGCGCGTCGTAGACGCGGATCCCCGCGGCGCTCACGCGCCTTCTCCCTGGTGGAGCCCGGCGTCGCGCTCGCGCGCCGCGGCGCCGGCCGCCGGGCGCGTCCAGGTGTCCGCGTGGGGCCCGTGGATCGCGATCCCCTCCGCGCGGAGGCGCGACACCGCGCCCGCCCGGAGAGCCCGAGCCACGAGGAGCCGGTGCTCGGGGAGCGTCTTCGCCTGGAGCATCATCGTGTACTGCCCGACCGAGACGTCCTCCATTCCCAGGACGCGCGGCCGGTCGCGGAGGAGCGGCTTCAGCGCGGGGTCCTCGGCGGCTTCGGCCAGGTAGCGCTCCAGCGAGGCCGTGACCTTCTCCGGGTCCTCCGTCAGGCTGACCGGAATGCGGACGACGGGAGTGGACCAGGACTTGGTGAGGTTCGTGACCACCTTGATCTCGCCGTTCGGGACGTAGTGGAGCGCCCCCTCGCCGTCGCGCACCTCGGTGTGCCGCAGCGTAAGGGTCTCGACGGTGCCCGCGACGCCGGCGACCTGCACCACGTCGCCGACCACGTACTCGTTGTCGTAGATGATGAAGAAGCCGACGATCCAGTCGCGCACCACCGACTGGGCGCCGAGGCCCGCCGCCACGCCGAACCCGCCGGCGGCCGCGAGCGCCGGCGTGATGTCCAGCCCCAGCTCGCGCACGCCCATCATCACCGCCACCACCGCGACGGTAACCCGCGTGAGGCCGCGCACCACGCCGCCCAGCGTGCGGGCGCGCTTCTCGCGCGAGACCTCCTCGTCGCCCTTCTTGCGCACGGTTCGCTCGAGGCGGGCGACCAGGATGGACGCGACCCGGATGAGGATGATCGCGCCCAGCACGATCAGCCCGAGCTTGATCGCGACCGTGGCGAGAGTGGCGGCGCCGGCGGCGTCGGGGGTGAAGACCGGTTTCATGCGCGCGTCACGCCGGCGAGCGCGCGGCCCGCGCCGGGGCCGACTCCACGATCGCCTGGACCAGGTCCTTGTAGGAGAGCGCCGCGGCCGCGGCCGCCTTGGGGACGAGGCTGGTCTCCGTCATCCCTGGAACCGTGTTCACCTCGAGGCAATAGGGCGTGCCGTCGTGCCCGACGCGGAAGTCGACCCGCGCGATCCCGCTGCAACGGAGCGCGCGGTACGACTCCCGCGCGAGCGTGAGGATGCGCTCGGTGGCTTCCAGCGGGAGCTTCGCCGGGACTTCGTAGCGGCTCGCGCCGGCCGTGTACTTGTGCTGGTAGTCGTAGAAACCCCCCTCGGGGGTGATCTCGACCACGGGAAACGCGCGGTCGTCGAGGACCGCGACGGTTACCTCGCGCCCCTCGATGAACGCCTCGACGAGAATCACGCGCCCGTAGCGCCGCGCCTCTTCGATCGCGGGATTCAGGTCGTCGGGGCGGCGGACCACCGTGATCCCTACGCTCGAGCCCTGGTCGTTGGGCTTCACGATCACCGGGTAGCCGCCGAGCCCGCGGATCTCGGCGTCTCCCACGGGCGGGCGCCACGGCTCGGCCGGATTGGCCGGGGCGAGGAGCTCGATCCAGTCGGGCGTGGGGATGCCGAGGTCGCGAAATATCCGCTTCGAAAGCGATTTGTCCATGGAGACCGCCGAGGAGAGCACGCCCGACCCGGTGTAGGGGATCCGCGCCAGGTCGAGCACGGCCTGGAGCACGCCGTTTTCGCCGTCGCCGCCGTGGAGCGCAATGAAGACCAGGTCCGCGGAGCGTGGGATCGACTTGACGTAGTTGTCGAGACTGCCGGCCCCGGCGCCTGGAACTGGCAGCCGCCCGGAGTCGTCGGCACTGGACCCGGCGGGGTCTGCTCCGGTGGGGGTGTGGCCGCCCTCCAGGGCCGCCGGCCGCTGCGAGCCCAGCGCCATCGCCATATCGGGATCCGCGATGACGCGGCCGGTGCCGGTGTCGAGCAGGGTGACCTGGTGTCCCAGCTCGATCAGCGCGCGGCCGATTCCCGCGCCGCTCCGGAGTGAGACTTCGCGCTCGGGCGTGTTGCCCCCCATCAGCACGACAACCTTCATCGAACCGCCCCGGACGTGGGCGCCGAGGATGGGGCGATCTCGACCAGCGCGACCGCCATCGCGGCGATCCCCTCTTCGCGCCCGATCGCGCCCAGCCCTTCGTTGGTGGTGGCCTTGACGGAGACGCGATCCGAGCCGATCGCCAGCGCGCGGCCGAGATTGTCGCGCATCGCGGAGACGTGGGGAGCGATCCGGGGGGCTTCGGCGATGACGGTGGCGTCCACGTTCAGGACGCGCGCCCCGCGCTCGCGCGCGAGGTCGCGGATCCGCTCGAGGAGGAGGAGGCTGGAGACCCCGCGCCACCGGGAGTCGGAATCGGGAAAATGACTGCCGAGATCGCCCAGTCCGAGCGCGCCCAAGATGGCGTCGCCGATCGCGTGCGCCAGCGCATCCCCGTCGGAGTGGGCCCGGAGGCCCTTCTCGTAGGGGAGCGCCACGCCGCCGAGCACCAGCGGCACGCCGCGCTCCAGACGATGGACGTCGTAGCCACTCCCGACCCGAAGCTCCCGGTCCACGTTATTTCTCCCCGCCCATGCCGGACTGGATGAGCGCGCGGGCCACGATGAGATCGGACGGTTCCGTGATCTTGAGATTGGACGAATCGCCCGACACCACCGCCACCACTAATCCCAGCGCCTCGACCAGTGCGGCGTCGTCGGTGGCGTCCGGAGAATCCTGCACTTGGGTGTGGGCTTGCAAAAGTATAGCACGCGAAAAAATCTGCGGCGTCTGCGCTCCACGGAGTCGGTCGCGGGAAACGGAGCGGACGACCCGCTCCGCGTCCACCTCCTTCACGCTGTCGCGAAACGGGATCGCGGGGATCGCGGCGCCGTGCGTGCGCGCGGCCGCAAGCACGCGGTCGATCAGCGCCGAGGTGACGAGCGGACGCGCGACGTCGTGCACGGCCACGTAGGCGGCATTGGGCGCGATCGCATCCAGCCCGAGCCGCACCGACTCGCGCCGCGGCGCGCCGCCGGCCACCGCGCGCGCGCCCAGCACG
>JANLXD010000216.1:0-2512 GCA_031364935.1 Candidatus Eiseniibacteriota bacterium | reverse complement strand
AGGAGCACGGCGGCACCCGAGACGTAGTCCACGGGCCTCGGCCCATCACGCCCCGGGGGGCCGCCACTCCCCCTCCCCCCGGCGGCCCCGGAGAAGGCGTCGTCCTTACGGCCCAGCCCGCGGTGTCGGATGAGCGGGATCCCGCGCGACACGATCCCGCCCGCGAACCAGATGCGATCCGGGGGCTCGTACGTGTAGAGCTTGGGGCTCACAGCCCCTCGGGCGGGATCGGCCTCGAGCGCCGCGGTCAGCGCGCCGAGGGCGCCCCGCTCGAGCACGAGATCGTTGTTCACCAGGAGCACCGAGCCGGCGCCCTGCTCGATCGCGCGCTTCAATCCCGCGTTCACGCCGCCGGCGAAGAAACGGTTCTCCGGAAGCGCGAGCACCTCCACGTCCGGAAACTCGGCGCGCGCGCGCTCCGCGGTGCCGTCGGTGGATCCGTTGTCGACGAGAAGGATCCGGTCGGCCGGCGGGTCGAGCGCGAGGAGCGAGCGCAGGCACTCGCGCGTGTAGTCGTATTCGCCGTAGGCGAGCACCAGGGCCCAGACCGGGCGCGCGCTCATCGCGACTCCGCCGCGAGCTGGATCAGCGAGTCCACCAGGCTCTCCCACGTAAACCGGCTCCGGGCGCGTTCCACGCCTTTCCGGAGGAGCGGCCCCAGCGACTCGTCGAAATAGCGCTCCACGGCCCGCGCCAGCGCGTCCGGATCGGACGGCGGAACGAGGAGACCGGTCACGCCGTCCTCCACCACTTCCTCCAGTCCGCCGGTGCGAGTCGCGATCACCGGCACGCCGCCGCCGAAGGCCACCTGGGCGATCCCGGAGCCTGTGGCCGACTTGTAGGGCAGCGCCACCACGTCGGCGGCGGCCACGTAGGCGGCGATCTCCTCGTTCGCCAGGTAGCGATCCACCACGCGCACCTTGCCC
Source organism: Candidatus Eiseniibacteriota bacterium (assembly GCA_031364935.1). Classification (GTDB taxonomy): domain Bacteria; phylum Eisenbacteria; class RBG-16-71-46; order SZUA-252; family SZUA-252; genus DASQJL01. The sequence continues at coordinate 1,586 of JANLXD010000216.1, read as the reverse complement.
TGGAGTGCCGGGTGCGCGAGCGCCTCGTCGTAGCGCGATCGCGGCTCGTAGAACTCCCCCACGACCCAGAGCTCATCCCACGAGTCGGGTCGCGCCAGGGTCAGCGCGCGCAGCAGATCGACGAGGCCCTTGTACGGGCGGACGTAGCCGAAGAAGAGGAGGGTCCGGCCGCTCACGCCGAGCGCGGCCCGCGCTTCCGCGCGCGTCGGAGGCGAGGCGCTGAACACGTCGTACGTGGGATGCGGGTGGACGCGCACCGGCCGTCCGCGGGCGCGGGAGGAAAGCCGCTCCGCCTCGGCGCGCGCGTGCACCAGAAAGCCGTCCGCGGCGTCCAGCCCGTAGCCCGCGAGCGACCGCAGAATTGGCGCGGGTTCGTGGGGATCGACGTTGTGGCAGAGGAAAAGACGCTTCGGACGCGCGCTCCCCCGCGGGCGCGACGCGCGCGCGGCGGTTCCGAGCGACGGGCCGAAGAATGGGTGCCACCAAGGCACCACCAGGATGTCGGGGTCGAAGCGGCGGATGCGGCGTCCCGCCTCGAGCCACGTCCACGGAGCCAGGCTGTCCAGGACCGGCTCGGGCTCGACGGGCGGCGTGAGCGCCTCGCCGCTACGATCGAGCTGCGTCGTGCCGGGAAAGAGGAATCCGGGATAGAGGCGGCGGAAGGAGAAGAGCGCGGTCTCGTGGCGCTTGGCGAACGCGCGCGCGAGGAGAGTCGTGTAGTGCGCGATTCCGCCGCGGTGGGGGTACGTGGGGCCGAGGAGAGCGACCCTCACGCCGCGCCCGCGCTAGATGCGCTCCCGGACCGCGTACTCCGGCTCCTCCGTGCGGGTGCCCGCGATCAGCTCGCCCAGAAATCCGAGCGAGAGGAACTGGATCCCGAGGACGATCAGCACCAGCCCCAGCACCAGCGATGGGCGGAGCCGGAGCGGCTCGCCCAGCACCACGGGCCACGCGGCCCACAGCGTGAGAATGCCGCCGAGAAGCGCCACGCCGATGCCCATCCGGCCGAAGACGTGGAGCGGGCGCGTCGAGCTGGTGGTCAGGAACATGACCGAGAGAAGGTCGAGGAACCCATTCAAGAAGCGCGACGCGCCGAACTTGGTCGTCCCGTGGAGCCGCTTGTGATGGACAACGGGAATCTCGGTGATCCGGTATCCGTTCCAGTGCGCGAGGACCGGGATGAAGCGGTGGAGCTCGCCCCGGAGCCGCACGGAGCGCGCCGCCTCCGCGCGATAAGCCTTGAGCCCGCAGTTCATGTCGTGCAGCGACATGCCGGTCATCGCGGAGGTCACGCCGTTGAAGATCCGCGACGGGAAGGTCTTCGAGAGCGGGTCCTGCCGCTTCTGCTTCCACCCCGAGACCAGGTCGTATCCCTCGTCCAGCTTCCGGAGCAGCGGGCCGATCTCGATCGAGTCGTCCTGGAGATCGCCGTCCATCGTCACGATGTTCCGGCCGCGGGCCTCACGAAATCCCACCGAGAGCGCCGCCGACTTCCCGTAGTTCCGCCGGAAGGAGATGCCGCGAAGTGCGGGATGGCGCGGCTTCAAGTCGCGGAGCCGCTCGGCGGTCGCGTCGGTGGAGCCGTC
>JANLXD010000166.1:0-4365 GCA_031364935.1 Candidatus Eiseniibacteriota bacterium | reverse complement strand
CTGAATCCATCCAACCCAATGAGGAGAGGGGTGCCGGAGAAGTGGGTGGGTGAGAGATGTCGTGCGGGATGTGCGTAGAGGGAGCGAAAAAATCAATCCGTGGGGCGCCTGGTCGTCGTAGTCGGAGTCCCACGGATTGTTTCTTTGTTTCCGCTTTGTGCGTAGCGCTCGGCCGCTATGCACTCTCCACGGCGCACCTCAAGGAATCTTGATCTTCGCCAACCCCTTCACCTTAGGCCACCGCAGAGGCATCGAATCCATCGTCTCGCGAAGGACCCGCGCCACCATGGCGTCCCGGGCCCACTTCACGTTGGCGGGCACGACGTACCACGGAGCCCATTCCGTCGAGCACTCGTTGATCGCGTCCTCGTAGGCCCCGATGTAGTCCTCCCACAGCTTCCGCTCGGCTATGTCCCCTTCGGAGAACTTCCAGTTCTTGGTGGGATCGGCGAGCCGCGCCTTCAGACGGCGCTTCTGCTCCGCCTTCGAGATGTGGAGGTAGAACTTGACGATGCGGACGCCGTTCTCGCTCAGGATCCGCTCGAAGTCGTTGATCTGCGCGTAGCGGGACTTCCACACGTCCCGAGGCACCAGCTTGTGGACGCGAACCACCAGCACGTCCTCGTACTGCGAGCGGTTGAAGGCGCCGATCACCCCGCGCGGCGGGACGGCCTTGTGGATGCGCCAGAGAAAGTCGTGCGCCATTTCTTCCGCGCTCGGGACCTTGAACGAAGTGACCGTGCAGGCGACGGGATTGAGCCCGCTCAGCACGTGCCGGATCGTGCCGTCCTTCCCGCCGGTGTCCATGGCCTGGAGCACGATGAGGAGGGCGTGGCGGCCGTCCGCGTAGAGGAGTCTCTGCCGCTCGCGAAGGCGCTCGAGACTCTTTTCGAGGTCCGCCTTCGCGGCGTCCTTGCCGCCGTATCCGCCGTCGTGATCGGGATCGACGTCCCGCAACCGGATCGGCTTTCCAAGTCGCACCCGCACCGGACATTTCATCCTGAAAGCGTATCACAACGAAACGGGGCCGGCATGGTGCGCCGACCCCGTCGCTGGCAGGGACTCCGGCGAGTCCCGATGCCTAAAAAACCCTACTTGAGGAGCGAAAGCCTCCGGGTTTCCTGCTTGCCGTCGGCCTTGAGCGACATGAAGTAGATCCCGCTCGCGAGTCTGGCGCCGTCGAAGTCATAGCTGTGGTTTCCGGCCGAGAGGACCCGGTCCACTACGGTGGAGACCAGCCGGCCCTGGATGTCGAACACGCGGACGGTCGCCCGTCCTTCGCGCGCCATTCCGAACTCGATCTTGGTGCGCGGGTTGAACGGATTCGGCTTCGCCTTGAAGGCCACGAGGCCGCCGCCCAATTCACGTGCGCCGGCGATAAATGCGGCGGGGTTGGCGGGCCGTGCGGATCCGATGATCGGACGGTAGGTGGACATCATGTAGTCGGCGCGAGCGTCCTGGCCGATGGTGAACTGGTTGTAGCAAATGTCCGTGCTGTAATCCATGTAGTTGTGGATCGGATCCAGCCCGGCCTCGGGGCAGGTGTCCTTGCCGTTCGGGCAGCCTGAGGTCGACGTGGCCTGTCCCGGCGTGTCGCACACGAGGTCGCCCGCGCCGGAGCAATTCCCGCCGTCGCAGCCGCCCTGGAACGTGTGGTAGAGCCCGACCCAGTGACCGACCTCGTGCGAGGCCGTCCCGCCCAGGTTATAGGGCGAGAGATAGCCGCCCGGGAGCGAGCCGTAGTGGATCACGACGCCGTCCATGCTCGGATTTCCCGCGAGGCTCCACGGAAAGGTAGCCCAGCCGAGGAGGTTCTGGCCCGGCGCGGCCGTGTAGAGGTTGAGCGAGGTCGTCGGGTTCACGACCAGCGCCGTCTTGGCATTGCGCTCGTTGCCCGAGCCCGGCGTCATGCTGAACCACTTGCGGTTGCTCGTGCGCGTGACGCTGTTCAGCACGAACGTGTAGCCCGTGTTCTTCGCGCCAGGGACCGGGTTGCCGTTGTAGTCGAGCCCCGCGTAGTTGCGGTTCAAGACTTGGATCTGCAATGCGATCGTCGCGTCGGAGACCGCGCCGGTCGAGCCGTTCGTGATCACGTGGAAATTCACCGGGATCACACCGCCCGCCGCGACCCTGCCTTCCGCGATCCAGCGGTCGATCTCGGCCTGGTCCGGGGCCGGCATCCGGCGACCCTTGTCGTCGGTGGCGCAGCGATAGACGATGTCGCCGTTCTGCGACATGCGGCCGTTCTCGGACGTCGCCCAGCGGCCGTTGCCGGCATCGGGCTCCCCGATGTTGGCCGCGAGGGCAAGCGGCGCCATGAGGAGTAGCGCGAGCGCGGCGAGAGTGAAGAAGGAAAGATGGCGCTTCATGTAGGAACCTCCGCAAGAAATTAGGTTCGTTCGGAGAAGGGGGATCATTGGACACGAACGATCAATGCGGGAGGAGGAGGGGAGGGTCGCGGCCGCTGCTGGGGAGCTGGAAGCCTTTGCTGGCGCACCGGTGGGCCAGGTCGCACCCGGCGTAACCGGGCGCGATCTCGGCAAAGCGGAGAGCGCTCGCCGTGCGGTATGGCAACGAGTCGGTGCTCCTAGGTAGTCCGCGAAGGAACCAGGAGGCTCTCGGCTCCGGCCGCTCACCCCGAACGGACGAAGTCGCTTGCGAATGGCCTGTACTTGCGAATGGCGGGACTATACCACACTGCGGCGCCCGAATCCAGGGGTGCTATTCTTCCCGCATGATCGGAACATCGCTGGGCCGCTACCGCATCCTCGAGCCCCTCGGGGAAGGCGGCATGGGCCGCGTCTACCTCGCCGAGGATCCCTCGCTCGGCCGAAAGCTGGCCGTGAAGGTGCTGCCGCCCGAGTTCTCGAGCGATCCTGAGCGCCGGGAGCGGCTGCTCCATGAGGCGCGGGCCGCCTCGGCCCTCAACCATCCGAACATTCTCATCATCCATGACCTGGGCGAATCGAACGGCTCGCTCTTCGCGGCGATGGAGCTGGTCGAGGGGTGCACGCTTCGCGAGTGGGGGCTCGGAAAGCTCCGGGCGCCCGGCGACGTGGTCCGGCTGCTCCGCCAGGCCGTCGCCGCCCTGGGAGTCGCCCACGAGGCGGGCTTGGTTCACCGGGACTTGAAGCCCCCCACGCGCCGCCACGCCACGGCGCGCGACCTGGACGTGGATCTGGAAACACTCGAATGCGGGTGCGGACCGGTTGCCCCGACGGCGGGCGACCCCGAAAGCGGGCCGCGATCCATCGCGGTGCTCCCATTCAAGAACATCGGCGGCGACCCCGAGCTGGGCTATCTCGGCGTGGGGCTCGCGGACGCCGTGATCACGCGGCTCTCCTCCTCGCCCGACCTGATCGTGCGCGCGACTAGCAGCGTGGCTCCGTATCAGAACCAGGCCGTCGACCCGCGGCGCGTGGGGGCCGAGCTGGACGTGAGCGCCGTGCTCGACGCTTCCTTCCAGCGGATCGGGGAGCGCTTCCGGGCCACCGCGCGCCTCGTGGAAACCGCGAGCGGCCGCTCGCTCTGGGCGGGGAAGGTGGACCTCCGTTTCGACGCCATCTTCGAGGTGCAGGATCAGGTCGCGCACGGAATCGCCGAGGCCATGACGGCCCGGCTCGGCCAGCCCGCAGGCGGGAAGGGGCGGCGCTTCACGCCTTCGCCCGAGGCCTACGGGCTGGTCATGCGGGGGCAGGAAGCCTTCCGTGCCTCGGACGCCGACGGATTTCTGCGCGCGATCGACCTGTACGAGCAGGCGACGCGGCTCGAGCCGGAGTACGCCGAAGCCTGGGCGCTCCTCGGGGGCGCCTGCCACGGGCTGGTCGACGGCGGCTTCGATCCCGATCCCACCTGGATCTTGAAGGCGGAGGAGGCGCTCGCCCGCGCGCGGGTCCTCGATCCCGAGAACGTGCAGGCCCAGTTCGGAATCGCGGGCCTCCGGATGACGCGAGGGGCGAAGCGGGAGGCCTACGAGCGGCTCACCCAAGTCGCGGCGCGCGCGCCCAACCTCGTCCTCGTCTACCACTACCTCTCCTATCTGTTCCGGTTGTGCGACATGTTCGACGAGGCGCTGACCCTGTCCCGGAAAGCGCGTGAGCTCGATCCGTCCAGCCCGTGGGCGTTTTGGCATGGCATTCGCGCCCGCGCGATGCTGGGGGACACACGGGGCGCCCGGGAGGAGCTGGAATCGATGCGCGCGCGCTTCGGGACTCGGGTCGGCACCGAGAACTCCGAAATCTCGATCCTCCGCTACGAGGGGAGATTTGAGGAGCTGATCGATCGGTTCACAGCCTACGAGGAGCGCTTCCCGCACACGAGCGGAGCGCACTATGACTTTGCGCTCGCCGCGATCCACGTCGGCAG
>JANLXD010000077.1:0-2103 GCA_031364935.1 Candidatus Eiseniibacteriota bacterium | reverse complement strand
TCCCGATTCAGTCGATCGTCAGGGGTATCATTCATGGGATCTCTCCTCCGCCGGGGCCAACGCTCCGGCCGCGACAACTCTGGTGCGGGCGCTCCGCGCCACCGCGGTCGGCGCGGACTCGCCCTCGTTTCCATGACGCAGATAGAATCGGCGCAGCTTCTCCCGGCCTCGGGCCAGGCGCGACTTGACGGCCGAGGCCGATACACCCTGCATTCCCGCGACCTCTTCGATGGAGAAGGCTTCGAGCTCGAACAGCACGATGGCCTCACGCTGCTCGGGAGCCAGCGTCGACAGCGCGCGAGCCACGCGGTCGGCACGCCGGCGCTCCTCGTCCCACTCCGACCCGTCCTCCCCGGCCGGCTCGCGGCCGGGCTCGAACGCTCCCTCGATCGACACCGGCGCACGCCGGTCGCGCCTCAGACGCGAACGGTGCCGCGAGAGAAGGATCGCGAAGAACCAGGACCGGAACCTGGATTCGTCGCGCAGGCCGTCCAGCCTTTCGAACGCGCGCAGCACCGTCTCTTGGTAGAGATCGTCGCCTTCGTCGGCCGATCGGCACAGCCGGCGGCACGTGACCGCCGCCTGCGTGTGGACCGGCGCGAGAAGCCGGGTCAGTCGCTCCCAGCGAATCGGATCGGCGCGGGAATCCATCTGGCTTTCAGGCTCTCCTATCTTGGGTACCCACAATGGAGACGCCCGGGCGGGGCGAAAAGTCGCAGCAATTTAGGGATGGGGCGGCGATTTAGCGCGACGGGAGGCCGCACAGCTCCAAAAACTGCGCCGCGAGCCTGGGACCGGTTCCCGCGTCCTCGTGCTTGAAGAACACGAAAGCTTCCTGCCAATTCTGCCCCCGAACCCGGTCGGCCCACGATTGCAGGTCGTTCTCTCCGTACTCCACTCTCCGGAGCCGCAGATAACCCCAGTCCGCGGTCGAGACGAACGGCGGGTCCCCCTCCTCACCGGTATCCGCGACACACCACGCCATCCCGCGCTCGCGCAGGGCCACGTAGACCTCGTCGTCGTACCACGATGGGTGGCGGAACTCGAACGCGGCGCGCGCCCGGCCGAGCAGAGGTAGAAAATCAACCAGGCGCGGGAGGTCCTTCTTTAAATTTGGCGGGAGCTGAACGAGGAAAGGCCCGAGCTTGGAACCCAGGGTCGCGGCCGTGCGGAGCAGGTAGTCGACAGAGTCGGCGCAGTCTTTGAGGCGCTTCTCGTGCGTGATCCGCTTGGAGGCCTTGAGCACGAACGAGAAGTCGTCGGGCACCTGGGCCGACCAGCTCTCGAGCGTGGCCAGGTTGGGCATGCGGTAAAAAGTGTTGTTCACCTCCACGGTCGAAAAACGCTCCGCGTAGTAGTGCAGCATGTTCTTGGCGGCAACCTTCTCCGGATAGAAATGCCCCTTCCACTCCTTGTACGACCACCCGCTCGTGCCGGCCCGGATTCGCATGCTCACTCTTTTGCCTCCAGCGTTTGCGCCCACGTGTCCACAGTCCGCGCCAGCTCGACCAGCACGTCAGCCGCGGTTCGGCCCGTGCGCTTCAGCACCTCGAACGAATGATCCGCCCCCTCCAGAACGTGCAGCGTCGCCTTGCCTCCCAGCCGGTCGATGACAGGGCGGAGCAGGTCGAGATCCGCCAGCTTATCGCGGGTGCCGGCCAGGAAGAGCATGGGAACCGTGACGCGGTCGAGATGCGCCGCCCGCTCGATCGACGGCGCCCCCGCGGGGTGCAGCGGAAAACCGAAGAACACCAAGCCCTGGACGCCAGGAAGGGCTTCCTTGGACGCGGCCAGGGACGTCATGCGTCCGCCCATCGATTTCCCCCCGGCCAGCATCGGCAGGTCCCCGGCGGCTCCGCGAGCCGCGGCCACGGCCGAGCGAACCGTGGCCACTAGGATTGGCTGCGGATCGGGCCGGAACTGCCCTTTTTCCACGTACGGGAACTGGTAGCGGAACGTGGCGACTCCACGCGCGGCCAGGGCGGACGCGGCGTCCTCCATGAAGTGGTGCCGCATCCCGGCGCCCGCCCCGTGCCCGAACACTAAGATTGACCGGGCCGCGTCCGGCCGCTCGAGCAGCGCCGACACCTCGCCGGAAGAAGC
>JANLXD010000024.1:0-8797 GCA_031364935.1 Candidatus Eiseniibacteriota bacterium | reverse complement strand
ACGCCGGCGAAGTTCAGGTCGTCCCAATAGGCCGCGAGCATGTTGGCCGGCGCGCCGGTCGTGGGGAGCGGCTGATTCGAGAACGCGACGGTCGTATCGGTGAACGAGATCCACCCGTGGGTGCAGACGTTGAACGTGGTGAAGACCCGATCGTAGAAGGGAAACGCGAAGCCGATCGGAAGCGGCCCCGAGTTCTGGTCGAGCAGGCGGATCGGGACTGGAGTGCCGGTAGCGCTGATCTCCTGCCAGTCGAACGTCGGGCCTCCCGGCTTGTTGCTGTCCACCCACCGATAGCCGAAGGCGTCCGGCCCCCCGTTGCCCAGCGCCTTCATGCCCGGTCTCGGATCCTCGGCGTCGCGGTCCACGAAAAGCGCTTCGTGCACCGCCACTGGGGGCGCGGCGTTCATCGCCTCGACGCCGTAGTTCAGGGTGGAGCCCCCGGTGTTCTGGATCTGGAACGAGGCCACGGTGCTATCACCCAGCGCCAGGCGCGCCGCGATCGGAGCCGTGGAAGTCCGGAGCGACGGGGCGACCAGCCCTACGCCCGTGACCGCGACGGGGACGGGGACGCCGGGTGCGTTATGCGTGAAGGTCAGCGTCCCCTCGCGCGACCCCGCGGCCGAGGGGGTGAACGTGAGATGGACGGCTTGGGTGCCGCCGGGCGCGACCGTGAACGACACGGGCGACGCCGTGAAATCGGGCGGACTGGAGGGCTCGAATGAGGCCGAGGAGACCGACAGCGGGGCCGTGCCCGGGTTCGAGACGATCAATTCCCCCTCGGAGGAGCGACCCAGGAACACGTCGCCCAGGTGGACACGCGTGGCCGTGGCCTCGATCAGAGGGCCGTCCGCGACGGTCATCTGGGCCGCGATCGAGAGGACCGGCTCGTCGGGGTCGTTGCTCTCGACGATCACCGAGCCTCGATACCCGCCCGCCTTGAGCGCCAGGGCGTCCAGCGTGAGCGTGACGGGGAATTCCGATCCGGCCGCCACGGTGCCGGAGGCGGGCGCCGCCACGACCCACAGCCCGCCGATCGTTCCGTGCCCATGGTCGGGGAACCAGTCGCTCGCCTGGATGGAGTTTCCGACCACCCCCGACACGTTCATCCGTCCGTCGTCGTTGCCCAGCCACGAGAGCGGGACCGAGAAGCGGATCGCGCGCGGCTCCACGACGACCGGGAAGCTCTGTTGGTAATTCCCGGTGTGGGCGTCGAAGAGATCCACGTAGCCGAACCCGAGGGAGAAGAGCCCAACCTCGTACTCCGCGCCGATGTCCTGCCGCGGATTTCCGAAGCTGGGCTCGCGTCCCGTGTTGGGATTCTGGTCCACGTCCAGCGAGACGTAGCCGCCGAAATTGAGAGGGACGAAATCACCCGCGGTCGTCATCTCGACGTTCAGGAATCCGCCGCGAGCGGAAGCGCGGAAGACCAGGAGATCCACGACTCCTCCGTCGCCGCGCGAGTCGGCGACCACCAGGGGCAGCGTGTCCACGGACGCCGGGTGGAGCGACGGCGGCGCGACCAGCGTCTTGACGCGGCCCGCGACGTTTAGCGCCGCGGTGCGCGCGTCGGCCCACGTCCGCGGCAGCGCAGCGGCGCGCTGGGCGCCCGCGGTCGCGGCGATGGCGGCCGCGGGCGCCTCCTCCTCGAAGTGAATCGAGAATTGAAGGTCGCTTCCCACGCGGTTCGCGATGGTGATGGGCCGGGTCGCGCTGGCCCCCGTCGTGAGCGACGCGCTCACGGAGGCGGGGCCGATGTCGATGTCGGGCGCGGGCGCTCCGGAGGCGGTCAGCGGAACTTCGATCTCCGGCTCGTCAGGGTCGTCCGTGCGGAGCGTCAAGGACGCGCCCGTCAGGGGCCCCACCGAAGCCGGTGCGTAGACGACAACGATGGCGCCCGTAGCCCCGGGCGTCAGGTAGAGCGATTCGGGGCGCGCGAGCACGTCCGGATGACTCACGGCGACAGAGGTCACGTGGAGCGGTACCACGCCGGCGTTCCGCACGACGACCGAGTCGGTCTTCACGGCACCCAGGAAGACCGAGCCGAAGTCGATCAGCGCGGGCCTCGTGTCGACGTCCGGAGCCGGCGCGAGCGTGAGGTCCACCGGCACGAGGAAATCGGTCCGCGCGGGGTCGTTGCTCCGGAAGACGATCGCGGCGCGGTACTCCGCACCCGCGAGCTGGGCCCCGTCGAACCGGGCGGTGACCGTGCTCACCTGTCCCGGCGGCGTCACGCCGAACGACGGCGTGACCGCGAGCCAGGCCACCCCGCCCAGCCAGTCGAGCGACTGGGTGGCGATCATCCGGTTGTCCGGGAAAATGGCCGAGACGTCCGCGAAGAGCCGGCCCGCCACGGCCAGGACCCGCCCGCGTCCGACGAACGACGCGGCCATGGCGGGATTCCCGGTTGCGTCCTCGATGACGACCGCCGCGTCCGGACCTTCGACACGGAGCCGCGCCGTGGAGCTGGGAAGGTTGGCCGCCGTGGCGCCCCGCGTGATCTCGTAGGGGAAGAGGCGCGTCGTCGAGCCTGTGATCCCCTGGCCCGTCACGTAGCTGACCGGCACGGCGAGCGAGTCGAGAAGCGCGTTGAATTCGGGAAGGGCCGGTAGGTCGGCGCCTTCGATCAGGACCGAGCCGCCGCCCCGGACCCACGCGGCGAGCGCGCTTCTCTCGGCGGCGGTGAAGGGACCGGAGCCGTCCGAGATCCAGTAGACGTCGGCTTGATCCAGGACGAAGGCGGTGATCCGCTGGGTGTTCAGCGCGAAGAGCGCCCCGCGGGAGACGAGCGTGCTGATGAAGCCCGACCATGCTCCCGAGGAGGCGCCGCGATGGGAGTCGAAGAGGATCCGAACGTCCGAGAGATCGGCGGTCTGCGTGGCAGGGGCGCTGGAGGCGCCGAGGGGCGCGGGCGCGGTGACCCCCGCCTCCACCTGGGCGCGGGTGGATTCGATCGCGAGCGAGCCCGCGGAGCGGACCCGGACTGTCCACGACAGGGTGCTCCCTCCCGTGTTCCCGATCGTGAAGCGCCTTTCGGCGGTCTGACCCGTGTGGAGCGAGGCGGACTCGCGGTTCGGCGCCACGGTGATCGCGGCGGGCACGATGCCGCTCGCGCCCACGGGAATCCGGAGCACGGATTCATCGGGGTCGTCGCACTCGATCGTCAGAGTCCCCAGGACGGCGCCGCCGGTCGTCGGTGTGACGTTTACGTAGATCTCCGTGCTCGATCCCGGCGTGAGATCGAACGGTGTGTCGTCCACGCTGTAGTCGGCCCCCTCCATGAAGACGCGCGTCACGTGGAGGTCGGCGAAGCCCGAGTTGGTCACAAGCAGCGATTGCGTGTCGGTCCCGCCGATGGCCACCGGGCCGAAGGTGATCGGCACCGGGAAGACGTCGATGTCCGGCGCCGAGATCACGTGGAGGGAGACGGGCACGTCGAGCGTCGGGTGGGTGGGATCGTTGGTCGAGAGGCGCGCCAGGGCCGTGTAGTCCCCGCCGCGGAGCCCGGCCGCGGAGAGCGTGACCGTTTCGATCGCGTGCGCGCCGGCGGCCGAGCTCCCGCCGGCGGGCGCGATGGCGATCCACGGCGGCGCGGGGCCGCCCCCCGAGCCGAGCGCCCGCGCGGTGAAATCGAGCACTCCGGCGCCGTCGTTGCGCACGTCCAGCGGCAGCGCGGCGCGCTCTCCGGTTCGAAGCTCCTGCGTCAGCGCCGGCGGCTGAACCGCGGCGACCGGCGGCGCGGTGGTCTGAACCTGGATCACGTTGGAGAGCGTCGAGGCGTTCCCGAACTCGTCGAGCACGACGAGCGCGATGTAGTAATCGGTCAGCGGAGCCAGGCCGCGGATCGCCCCCTCCTCCCGAGTGCCCGCGACGCGGGGAAACGCCACGCCAGGGACGCGCGTCGCGGCGGCGAAGCTGGCCGCGTCGAGGGGCCTCGTGGAGACCCGGAGATCGTACAGAGTCGCGATCCCGGCCGCGCCGTCGTCCCCCGTCGCTGTCCACCGTACGGTGATCCGGTCGGACGAGGCGAGGCTCCCGGCCAGGTCGGCGACCGGCGCGGGGGCGATGGAATCGACGCCCTCCTGCATGCGGGCCACGTTCAGGCGCCCGCCGGTCACGGACAGCCCCGACAGCGCCGCGACGCGGTCGGTCGCCGCCATCACGATCGCCTTCATCGTGGGCGCGCGCATGGTCGGAAACCGCGACTTGAGCAGCGCGAGGGCGCCGACCACGTGCGGCGTCGACATCGACGTGCCGCTGGCCAGCCCGTACGTCCGGTTTGGCAGCGTGCTCAGGATCTGGGTGCCGGGTGCGAAGAGGTCGACCGTGGTGGCGCCGTAGTTGGAGAAGCCGGAGCGCTCGTCCGAGCGGGCGGAGGAGCCCACGGCGATGATGTTGGGAAGGTCGAAGTTCGACGGGAAGTTGGGGAAAGCATCGTTGTTGCTCGAAGTGTTCCCGGCTGCGGTGACGAAGAGAACACCGGCGTCGTTCGCGCCCGCGATGGCGAAGCGCAAGGCCAGCGCCTCCTGCGGCCCACCCCAGGAGGCGTTGATCGCGGTGGCGCCCGCGTCCACCGCGTAGTCGATGCAGTCGATCGCGTCGCCCGTCGTCCCGCTGCCGCTCCCGTCCAGGAACTTGAGCGGCAGGAGCTGCACGCGCCAGGCGACGCCCGCGACGCCGATCCCGTTGTTCCCCACCGCACCGATCGTGCCGGCCACGTGCGTGCCGTGCCCGTTGTCGTCGGTGGGATCGCCGTCGAAATTCGCGAAGTCGAATCCGTGCACGTCGTCCACCAGCCCGTTCCCGTCGTCATCCTGGCCGTTCCCGGGCACTTCGCCGGGATTGGTGTAGAGATTGGCCGCGAGGTCCGGATGCGCCATGTCCATGCCCGTATCGATGATCGCGATCACGACCGAGGACGAGCCAGTCGTCTGATCCCACGCGGGGACGACGTGGATGTCGGCGCCGGGCGTCCCTCCCTGCTGGCCGGTGTTCTGGAGCGACCACTGGAGTGGGAACGAGGCGTCGTTCGGCACCGCGTCGGTGTGCAGGATGTAATTGGGCTCGATGAAGCGCACCGCGGGGTGATTCTTGTACTTGGCGACGGCATCCGGGACCGGCTTCGCGATCTTGTGGCGCTCGGCCTTGGTGCGGCGGAATTTGCGCATCGGCTTCGCGCCCAGGTCGCGAAGAATGGCCTGCACGTCCTCCGGGCGAGCGTCGGGCTTGAAGGAGATCAGGATCTCCCCATCGGCATAGTCCGGACGGCGTGCATCGGCCGCGGCGGCGACGAGAGAATTCCCCGCGAGGAGGGTCGCGCAGAGGAGAGCGGTGAAAAAAGGTCGGAACAGGCGACGCGGCGTGGCGATGAAGCGCAAATGGCCTCCGGAAGCTCTTGCCAGCGAAGAATCAAGATACCGTACGCGCCGGCGAATCGCCACGGAAATCCGCTTCACTACGCCATTTCGGCGGTTTCAGCCGGCTTTCGGGGAGGTGGACAGCCCCCCGCGCGCTGGGCGAGAATGAGCGTATGTCTCGTACCGACATCCCTCCCGAGGTCCCCCAGGAAGCCGAGCGCCTTCGCCGCGGCACGGCGCCGGAGCTGGATCAGGTGCTGGGGGTTCGATTCCGCGTGCTCGACGATGGATTCGTGCGGGTCGTCGATTACATGGGATCGGACGAGTCGATCGTCCAGGCGGCCCGGGTCTCCTACGGCTCCGGGACCAAGAAGATCCACGAGGATCGCGGGCTGATCCGCTACCTCATGCGCCACCAGCACACGACCCCGTTCGAGATGTGCGAGATCAAGCTGCACGTCCGGGTGCCCATGGACTGCTGGCGCCAATGGATCCGCCACCGCACCGCCAACATCAACGAATACTCGACGCGCTACTCGGTGGCGATCGACTCGGCGCAGGCGACCGCGCCGTCGGAATGGCGGAAGCAGTCGGCCGACAATCGCCAGGGGAGCGACTCGTTCCTGGACGCCGCCTCGGGCGCGCTCCTCTCGAGCGAAGAGCGCGAGCTCCAAGAGCACGCCCGGCAGGTCTACGAACGGCGGCTGGAGGCGGGCGTGGCGAGGGAGCAGGCGCGGAAGGATCTCCCGCTCTCGACCTACACCGAGGCGTACTGGAAGATCGACCTGCACAATCTTTTCCATTTTCTGGCGCTCCGCCTGGATCAGCACGCCCAGTCGGAGATTCGCGCCTATTCCAACGCGATCGGCCAGGAGATCGTGCGCCGCTGGTGTCCCGTCGCGTGGGAGGCGTTCGAGGACTACAGCCTGAACGCTCTCACCCTCTCGCGCATCGAGCGGGAGATCATCCGGGCGCTGTGCCGGGGCGATCGTGATTCCGCTGTTCGGATCGCGGAGACGCGCGGGCTTCTCTCGCGCGGGCCGGAAGGGCTCAAGCGGAACCGCGAGCGGCAGGAGCTGGAAGCCAAGCTGGCGGAGCTGGGGCTGGCCGCGCCGTGGGCGACGCCGGAGGCCGGCAATCGCGACGAGGAGAAGCGAGACGACGCGGAGTAGATCCACCAAGCGAAGAGGGAGCGTCCACTCGGACGCCCCCTCCACATGCTGCTGCTGATTTTCTAAACCGCGCTGACTAGTAGCCCGTCGGGGATACCCACGTCTTCCGGTATCCGGACGGGATCCGGACCACGGCCCGGGGCGCGGAATTCATCGAGATGCTGAGGAACGGTCCCCGCCACGAATTCGCGCGATACCACGTGCCGTTGTCCACGAGATACCAGTCGCTTCCATAGCGGTAGAGATCGACGTCGGAATCATCCGTTAGATAGTAGACGTCGGTGTTCGGGACGAGGGCCATCCGCGGCGTGGAGTTGGTGTCCAGCCGGAACGAGCCGTTTCCGTTGTAGCGCTGCCCGAACCGGGACGAAGTGTTGGCGTACCCCGGGCGGTAGTCGCGATCGTCGTCATTGGTCCACGCCCGCCGATAGTCTGTCGGGACGTTGCGCACGTCGTAAGGCACGTTGTTGAACGAGACGAACGTGTACGGACCGCGCCACGAACGCGCCTGGTACCAGTTGCCGTCCTCGACGAAATACCAACGATTGCCGAAGCGGTACATGTCCTGATCGATGTTGTTTCGGTTGAATTCGACCCGCGTGCCAGGAACGCGAGCCATCCGCGGCCGGGTCCGGAACGCGTACGACGTTCCCCGGTACCGCTCACCCGTCCGCATCGTGGCACGGCCGGTGTACCGCGTGCTGCCGTTTCCGGCCGACCAGCTGGTCCGGTACTCGGTGGGGACGCTATACACGTCCACGGGCACGTCGCGCGAGCGGATATTCACGAACGGACCGCGCCACGAATTCGCGCGATACCAGTTTCCGTTGTCGACGAAGTACCACTGCCCGCCGAATCGATACAGATCGTTATCGAAGTTGTTCTCACGAACGTAGTAGACGCGCGAGTCGGGAATGAGGACCATGCGCGGCGCGGTATTGAAATCCAACGCCGTGCCCTCATAAGAGTCTCCAACGCGGACGCTATACGTCTGGGCCCCTGCGGGGACGGCAGCCAGGAGAGAAGCGGCCATGCCCAAACCTACAATTATCGAGGTCCATGTCTTCACAGGAATGCACCTCCTTCAAAGTCCATCAGACTCAAATGCCGAGAGTTATCGGCTGGAGGTTATTGTTTCCGCACAATCCGTGCCCAGCCGAGTGCCGATAGCGGCGCTTGCCGGAATCCTCGTGTCGTTTTTTGGAGCACTTGCGCTCGCTCCGGCGGCGCATGCGCGGACCCTTCATGTGGGCCCCCATCAGCAATTCGAAACGGTACGAGCCGCGGCGCATGTCGCGCGCGACGGCGACTTGGTCCTGATCGACGCGGGGACCTACAGCGGCGACGTGACCGAATGGAAAGCCGAAGGCCTCACCGTGCGCGGCGTGGGCGGGCGTCCGCACCTGCGCGCCGACGGAGCCGAAGAGCAGGGCAAGGGAATCTGGGTCGTCTCGGGCCGCGATTTCACCGCGGAGAACATCGAGTTTTCGGGAGCGAAGGTCCCGGACAAGAATGGAGCGGGAATCCGAGCCGACATCCAGGGAAAGCTCACCGTGCGCGACTGCATCTTCCGGGACAACGAGAATGGAATCCTGGCGGGTGCGGGGGAGATCCTGATCGAGCGCTGCGTCTTCGACCGAAACGGCGCGGGCGACGGCCGGACGCACAACATGTACATCTGGGCCAAGACGGTCACGGTCCGCTACACCGAATCCCGCCGCGCGCGCGTGGGACACAATCTGAAGACGCGCGGGCAGACCAACTACATCATGTACAACCGCTTCGTGGACGGGCCGGACGGAACCGCGAGCTACTCCATCGACGTCCCGGACTGCGGGCGCACGTACATCATCGGAAACTCGATCGAGCAGGGGCCGCTCTCGGAGAACCGCGGGATCATCGCCTACGGCATGGAGAGCACGAGCCAGACCCCAGAGCTTTACGTGGTGAACAACACTCTCGTGAACGACAACCCGCAGGGAGGCACGTTCCTCCAGCTCGGCGCCGGAACGCGGGCGCGCGTGGTGAACAACATCTTCCTCGGCCGCGGGACCAAGTGGTCGGGCGGCCAGGTCGGCAACGCGCGCAACTATCGCAACTACGTGAAGGCACCCCGCGGGGCCGCCAAACTCCGCGCACCCGAAGCCTACGACTACCATCTGACCGCCAAGACCCCGGGCGCGATCGTGAACAACGGGACCGCGCCAGGCCGCTCTTCCACCGGTTTCGACCTGACCCCCAAACGGGAGTACGTGGCGACCGCCCAAGGGA
>JANLXD010000060.1:0-2154 GCA_031364935.1 Candidatus Eiseniibacteriota bacterium | reverse complement strand
CCTCGCCGTCTTCGGCCTCCTGGGGGTCTACGTCGGCGTCGTACCGGTGCTCCTGGGACTTCTCTGGCTCCCGTTCCTCCGCGCGGTGCCGCGGTCCTGGCTCGACTTCTGGCTTTCGTTCACGATGGGGCTCCTCGCCTTCCTCGCGTTCGATACCCTGAGCGAGGCGACTGAAATCCTCGAGCGAGTCCCGGAGGTCATGAACGGGGCGCTGCTCGTCGCGCTCGGAGTCATCGCCGCCTTCTTCGCGCTCACGGCGGTGAGCCGCGCGCTGGGCGGAAGCGGCGGCGCGCGCGGAATGGGGCTGGCCCTCTTGATCGCGATCGGGATCGGCCTCCACAACCTGGGCGAGGGGCTCGCGATCGGCGCCGCCTACACGTTGGGCGAAGCGGCGCTCGGCTCGTTCCTGATCGTCGGGTTCATGCTGCACAATACGACGGAGGGGCTCGCCATCCTCTCGCCCCTCATCGATAAGAGCGCCTCCGTGAAGGACCTGGTTCTCCTGGGTCTGGTCGGCGGCGCCCCGACCATTCTCGGCACCTGGACCGGCGCGTTCACCTACTCCGATCCCCTGTCGCTCCTCTTCCTGGGGGCCGGGGCCGGCGCGATACTTCAAGTGCTCTGGGTGCTCGCATCCTCCCGCGCGGCGCGCGGGGAGCCCGTGCTGGAGGCCCTGGCCAAGCCGGTGAACGTGGCGGGCGTCCTCGCCGGATTCATCGCGATGTACGCGACCAGCCTCCTCGTCGCGGGCTGACGGCGCGCCAGGCGCCGGGGAGTCCCCGCTCTGGTAAAGTAGTCGCCCCCATGAGCACGAACGGACACGACCCCGCCATCCTGGCCCGCGATCTCGTGAAGAGCTACGGGACTACCGACGCCGTCCGCGGCGTCTCCTTCGCGGTGCGCCCCGGAGAAGTCGTCGGGTTCCTCGGCCCCAACGGCGCCGGGAAGACCACCACGGTGCGCATGATCTCCTGCTTCCTCCCGCCCACGTCCGGCACGGCCCAGGTCTTCGGCGTGGACGTGCGGGAGCGCCCGCGGGACGTGAAGCGGATGCTCGGCATCTGCCCGCAGGAGGACAACCTCGACCCCGACTTCGACGTGCTCAAGAACCTGCTCGTCTACGGCCGCTACTTTGGAATTCCAGGCGCCGAGGTCCGGCGCCGCGCCCTGCCGCTCTTGGAGATGATGGCACTGTCGGACAAGGCCAAGTCCTCCGTGGCCGCTCTCTCGGGCGGAATGAAACGGCGGCTGATCCTGGCGCGGGCGCTCCTGAACGAGCCGCGCGTGCTCCTCCTGGACGAGCCGACGACCGGGCTCGACCCGCAGGCGCGCCACGCCATCTGGACGCGCGTCCGCGCGCTGCGCTCCACCGGAGTTACCGTCCTCCTGACGACTCACTACATGGAAGAGGCGGCACAGCTCTGCGACCGGGTGATCATCATGGACGAGGGGCGGATTCTTCTCGAAGGGACGCCGGACGATCTGGTGCGCCAGGAGGTGGGGCGCACGGTGATCGAGGCCTGGAACTACGGGGCCGACTTCGCCGCGGCGCTTCGGGAGCTGCCTGGGCGCATGGAGGAGGTGGGCGACCGGCTCTACTTCTACCCGTCCGACGAGGACGAAGCGGAGCGCGTCTTGAAGTCGCGCTTCCCCGGGCAGGAGCGCCTCCTTCGGCGGGCGACCCTGGAGGACGTCTTCCTGAAGCGCACCGGGCGGGCGCTCCGGGATTGAGCGGCATGCGCGAGATCCTCCGCAATCTCTCCTTCCAGTCGCTCCGCGTGTGGCAGCGGGACGCGGACGTCTACTTCACGGTCTGGAAGACGGAGTTCCTCCCGCCCCTGCTCGAGCCGATCCTGTACGTCTTTGGGTTCGGCCTGGGCCTGGGCCAGCTCGTGCACGAGGTGCACTACCAGGGGCGCGCGCTTCCGTATCTCTCGTTCATGGCGCCCGGAGTGCTGGCGGTCGCCATCATGTTCTGGGCATTCTTCGAGACCACCTTCTCGTCGTACGTCCGGATGTACTACCAGAAGACCTTCGACGCGATCCTCGCGACGCCGCTTCTGGTGGAGGACGTCATCCTGGGTGAGCTTCTCTGGGGCACGACGAAGGCGATGATCGCGAGCGTGATCATGCTGGGCGTGCTGGCCGCGCTGG
>JANLXD010000544.1:0-8197 GCA_031364935.1 Candidatus Eiseniibacteriota bacterium | reverse complement strand
CCGGCTGCGCCACCGAGTCGAAGCTCTTGCGCGAGGACCCAGGCTTCAGCGCGGAGTCGCTCCGGAAGGGGGGCCTCGCGGTGCTCGGAGTGGTGCAGGTGGACGAGGTGGCCCAGGCGCGCCCGCCGCTCATCGCCGCGCTGGAGCGCGTGCTCACGGGGGCGCGGAAGGACATTCCCCTCGTGCGGGCCGACCAGGTCCGGGCGGCGCTGCCGGACTCGGCCATGCGCCTCTTCCTTCTCGGCTATCAGATGCGCGGCGACCCCGATTCCCTCTGGCTCGCCCGCGCGGCCTCCGCGGTGCGCCCTCGCGCGCGCTACGGGATTCTCGCCCGCGTCGAGGGGACCTCGATCCGCTACGGCACCCGGAATGTGCCGTCGAGCATCGCGACCGGCGAAGGGGGGCAGGACGTGCGCGTGACCGGGCGCGACGCTCGGGTCCAGGCCACCGTCTACGATCTGGCCACCGGCGCCATTGTCTACCGCGCGAAGTTCATCGGCGCCTCGGATGAAGCCCCGAATCTCCGACCCGCTTCGGCCGACACGCTGAACCCGGACTCGCTCCCGCCGATGCAGCCCATTCGCGGCCCCAGCCAGAGGTTCATGCCGGGAACGAACTACCCGATTCCGGGACCCAGCGATTCCCCGTCCGACTTCGGTTATCCCGAAGCGCCTTCGGTCGCGCGCGCGGCGGAGAATGCGTTCCTCATCCTGGCCCGCTCTCTCCCGGGAGGACCCGCTCCCCCCTGACGCTCCGTCGCCCGCGCCACCAGGCCTGGGCCGGCCGCCACAGCTCGCTCACGATGACGCCGCCCAGGATGAGGGCGCCCCCCATGAGCTCGCGCGGCGTCATGCGCTCGCTGAAGAAGGCGGCGGCGAAGAGAGCCGCGAAGACTGGCTCGGTCGCGTAGAGCACTCCGGCTTTCACCGAAGAAGTGCGGGCGAGCGCCCACGTCTGCAGGACGAGGATGAGCGCCGTCGCCACGATCGACAGATAGAGAAGGGTGCCCCACGGGATATCCCGCGCCGCGACCGAGAGCCCTCCGCGTGCCGCGACGAGCGCCCAGCCGGCGACGGCCGCGGTCGCCATCTGCATCACCGTCAGCGGAATCGCGGGGTTTCGCTTCGCGAGGATGCTCGTCAGCACGATCTGGACAGCGAAGGCAGCCGCGCACCCGAGCGTCCAGAGCTCTCCGGGCCGGACCCTGAAGTCGGCGTCCGCCGAGAAGAGGACCAGGCCTCCCACCGCCAGCAACACTCCGACCGCCTCCCCCACCACGGGCCGCGTCCGGAGCAGCAGGAAGGCCACGAAGGGAACGATCGCGATGCTCATCGAGGTGATGAATGCGGAGCGCGAGGCCGTGACGAACTGGAGCCCGATCACCTGCGTGAGATAGCCGGCCGCGAGCCAGGCGCCGAGCCAGAGGCCGTCCACGACCCACTGCCGGCGCGGCGGACCCCAACGGCGCCAGTGGACCGCGGTGAGCAGCACGGTTGCGATCGTGAAGCGCAAAGCCATCAGCTCGAAGGGGTGGAGGACCCGCATCATGTCGCGCATCAGCGCGAACGTGGTCCCCCACACGGCGCAGACGAAGAGAAGGACCACGTCGGCGCGCGTCATGCGCTCACCGCTTCTTCACCCTCGTCCCTCTGGCGTTCAGGGCCTTGATCTCGAAGGCGAGGCTTTCCAGCTCGATGGAGAGGTTCACCGTGCGGAGGGCGACGCTCGGGGGGACCGAGATGCGGCGGTGCGCGAAGTTCAGGATCCCGCGCATTCCGGCGGCGACGAGCCGGTCGGCCACGCTCTGCGCGGCGCGCGCCGGGACCGCGATCACGCCGATCTCCATCCCCAGGCGCGACGCCTCGGATTCGAGGTCGTCGATGTGGCGCACCTTGAGGTCGCGCCAATCCTGCCCGACCCGGTCCGCGCTCACGTCGAAGACGCCGGCGAAGTCGAACCCCTGGCGGTGGAATTCCTTGTAGGAGAAGAGGGCCGAGCCCATGTTCCCGGCGCCGATCAGGGCCACCCGCCACCGGCGGTTCAGGCCCAGGATCAGGCGGATCTCCTTCTTCAGCCGCTTGACGGCGTAACCCAGCCCGCGCTTTCCGAAATTGCCGAAGTAGGAGAGGTCTTTTCGGACCTGGGCCGAGGTGACGCCGCTTTCGCGCGCGAGGCCCTGGGAGGATACGGTGCGGTGGCCCTCGCCCTCGAGGTCTTCGAGGACGCGGTAGTATGCGGAGAGACGCCGGACGGTCGACGTCGGGATGCGAGGCTCCAGCCTACGCCTCCTCGCCGACTTCCGCTTCTTCGACCGTCTCCTCCACCTTCGCCACGTCGATGAGCTGGTCGCCCGGCTCGAGATTCACCAGACGCACGCCCTGCGTGTTCCGTCCGATCTCGGAGATTCCCTTCACGGGCATGCGGATCACCATCCCGCCGCGCGTGATGAGCATGACCTCGTCGTCGCCGACGACCTCGATCGCCGCCACCACGCGTCCATTCCGTTCGTTGGCCTGGATGGAGATGATCCCCTTCCCGCCGCGGCCGGTGATCCGGTACTCGCTGATCGGAGTCCGCTTTCCGTAGCCGTTCTCGGTCGCGACCAGGATCGAGGCCTCGCGGCGCACGGCGAGCACGCCGATGACGGCGTCGTCCCCCTCGATCGTCACCCCGCGCACGCCGTAGGCGGTGCGTCCCATGGGGCGGACGTCGGTTTCCTTGAAGCGGATCGCCTTGCCGTCCTTCTTGGAGAGGATGATCTCCTGCGTCCCGTCGGTCAGCACGGCGTCGATCAGCGTGTCGCCGCCGTCCACGCCGATCGCCACGATGCCCCCGCGGCGCGGGTTGGAGTAGGCGGAGAGGGGCGTCTTCTTGACGGTGCCCTTCGCGGTGGTCATGAGGATGAAGTGCTTGTCGTCGAACTGCTTCACCGGCAGCACCGAGGCGATGCGCTCCTGCTGCGACATCTCGACCAGATTCACGACCGCCTTCCCCTTCGCGGTCCGGCCGGCCTGCGGGATCTCGTGCACCTTGAGCCAGTACACGCGCCCCTTGTCGGTGAAGACGAGGATGTAGCTGTGGGTCGAAGCGATGAAGAGGTGCTCGATGAAGTCCTCTTCGCGCGTGCCCGCGCCGGTGACGCCGCGGCCGCCGCGGCGCTGGCTGCGATAGGTGGTCACGGGGAGCCGCTTGATGTAGCCGGCGTGGCTGATCGTGATCACCATGTCTTCCTGGGCGATCAGATCTTCCACGTCGAATTCGCCCGTGGCCAGCTCGATCCGGGTCCGGCGTTCGTCGCCGAAGCGCTCCCGCACGCTGCCGATCTCGCCCTTGATGATCTCGAGCACCTGGGTCGGGCTCTCGAGGATGCCGCGCAGGCGCGCGATGAGCTGGATGACCTCCAGGTATTCGTCCTCGACCTTCTTCCGCTCCAGCCCGGTCAGGCGCGAGAGGCGCATCTCGAGGATGGCGTTGGCCTGGAGCTCGCTCAGGCTGAACGTGGCGATGAGCCCCTGCCGCGCCGCCTCCACGTTGGCGGAGGCCCTGATGAGCGCCACGATCTCGTCGATGTGGTCGAGGGCGATCTTGAAGCCCTCGAGGATGTGCGCCCGCTGTTCCGCCTCGTTCAGGTCGAAGCGCGTGCGCCGCACCACCACTTCCTGCCGGTGCGCGATGTAGTGCTGGATCATCTCCTTCAGCGTCAAGGTATGCGGCCGGCTCCCGACCAGCGAGAGCATGTTGGCGCCGAAGGTGGTCTGCATCTGAGTGTGCTTGAAGAGCTGGTTCAGGATCACGCGGGGCTGGGCGTCGCGCTTCAGCTCGATGACGATGCGCATCCCCTCGCGGTCCGATTCGTCCCGAAGATCGGAGATGCCGTCCACGGTGCCGTCCTTGACCAGGTCCGCGATCTTCTCCAAGAGCGCGGATTTGTTCACCATGTACGGGATCTCGGTGACGATGATCGCGCTCCGGTCCTTCTTCAGCTCCTCGACCGCGGCCGCCGAGCGCACCGTGATGTGGCCGCGCCCCGTGGTGTAGCAGTCGATGATCCCCTGGCGCCCGTAGATGATCCCGGCGGTCGGAAAGTCGGGGCCCTGGACGAACTGGAAGAGATCCTCGACAGCGCAGTCGGGATTGTCGATCACGTGGACGATGGCGTCGGCGATCTCGCGCAGGTTGTGCGGCGGCACGTTGGTCGCCATCCCCACCGCGATCCCCGACGAGCCGTTCACGAGGAGATTCGGGACCGCGGACGGAAGAACGACGGGCTCCTCGCGGGACTCGTCGTAGTTCGGCCGCATGTTCACCGTGTCCTTCTCGATGTCGCGGAGCATCTCCTCCGCGAACTCGGTCAGGCGCGCCTCGGTGTACCGCTCGGCCGCGGGAGCGTCGCCGTCGACCGAGCCGAAGTTCCCCTGCCCGTCCACGAGCGGATAGCGCATGGAGAACGGCTGGGCCAGGCGGACCATCGTCTCGTAGACGGCGGCGGTGCCGTGCGGGTGGTAGTTGCCGGTCACGTCGCCGGTGATCTTGGCGGACTTACGGAAGGGGCGGTCGTGGAGGAGGTTCAGCTCCCGCATCGCGACCAGCACGCGGCGGTGCACGGGCTTCAGCCCGTCCCGAACGTCGGGCAAGGCGCGCGAGACGATGACCGACATCGAGTAGTCGATGTAGGAATTCCGCATCTCGTCTTCGACGTAGATCGGGATCACTCTCTCACGCGTAGCCATTGCGACGTTCTCTCCCTCCTGGGACCTAGAATCTAGACTGGGCGGATCAGATATCCAGGTTCTTGACGCTGTCCGCGTATTCTTCGATGAACTTGCGCCGGGGCTCGACCTGGTCGCCCATCAAGATCGTGAAGATCTGGTCGGCTTCCACCAGGTCGTCCAGCGTCACCTTGGACACGCTCCGGTTCTCCGGGTCCATGGTGGTCGCCCAGAGCTGATCGGGATTCATCTCCCCGAGCCCCTTGTAGCGCTGCATGTGGATGCCCTTCCGCCCGATCTCCTCCAGCGCCTTCTCGCGATCGGATTCGTTGTAGACGTAGCGGACTTCCTTTCCCTTCGCGATGCGGTAGAGGGGCGGCATGGCGATATAGATGTAGCCGCGCTCGATCAGCGGCCGCATGTGCCGGAAGAAGAACGTGAGGAGGAGCGTCCGGATGTGCGCCCCGTCCACGTCGGCGTCGGTCATGATGATGATCTTGTGGTAGCGCGCCTTGTCGGCGTCGAAGTCGTCGTCGATGCCGGTGCCCAGCGCGGTGATGATCGTGCGGATCTCCTCGTTCGAGAGCATCTTGTCGAGCGAGGCCTTCTCCACGTTCAGGATCTTTCCCTTGAGGGGGAGGATCGCCTGGTACTTCCGGTCGCGCCCCATCTTGGCCGAGCCGCCGGCCGAATCTCCCTCGACCAGGTAGATCTCGCACTCGGCCGGGTTCGTCGACTGGCAGTCGGCCAGCTTCCCGGGAAGGGATCCGCCGTCGAGAATGCTCTTCCGCCGCGCCAGGTCGCGCGCCTTCCGCGCTGCTTCGCGCGCTCGGGCGGTCTGGATGCACTTCTCGACGATCTTCCGGGCGACAGCCGGGTTCTCCTCGAAGTAGGTGCGGAGCCCCTCGCCCACCACCGACTGCACGATCCCCTTCGCCTCCGTGGTGCCGAGCTTGGCTTTGGTCTGCCCCTCGAACTGCGGATCGGGGAGCTTCACGCTGACCACCGCGGTCAGCCCCTCCCGCACGTCGTCGCCGCCCAGGGTCACGTCCTTGAGCACCTTGGACAGCCCTTCCTTCTCGGCGTAGTGGTTGATCGTCTGCGTGAGCGCCGCGCGGAAGCCGATGAGATGCGTTCCGCCCTCGATCGTGTTGATGTTGTTCACGAACGAGAAGACGCTCTCGGCGTAGCCGTCGTTGTACTGGATCGCGATCTCGACCGAGATCTTGTCGCGGTCGCGCTGGTGGTAGAGCGGCTCGGGGTGGAGCACCGTCTTGTTCTGGTTCAGATACTTCACGAACGACGTGATTCCGCCCTCGTACTGGAAGTCGTGCTTCTTCCCGGTCCGCTCGTCCGTGAACTGGATGCGGATCCCCTTGTTCAGGAACGCGAGCTCCCGGAGCCTTTGGGAGAGCGTGTCGAAGTTGTAGTCGCTGGTCTCGAAGATGGTGGGGTCGGGCTTCCAGGTGACCGTGGTGCCGGGTTCCTCGGTATCGCCCAGCACCTTGAGCTCGGTCTTCACGATCCCGTGCTCGTAGCGCTGGTGGTAGCGCTTCCCGTCGCGGCGCACCTCGACCTCCAGCCACTCCGACAGCGCGTTCACCACCGAGACGCCCACGCCGTGGAGACCGCCCGAGACCTTGTAGCTCGACTCGTCGAACTTGCCGCCGGCGTGGAGCGTGGTCATGACCACTTCCAGCGCGGGGCGGTTCTGGCCCGTGTGCAGGTCCACCGGAATGCCGCGGCCGTCGTCCCACACGGTCACGCTCGCGTCGGGATGGATCGTCACCTGGACGTTCGAGCAGAATCCGGCGAGCGCCTCGTCCACCGAGTTGTCCACGACTTCGTAGACCAGGTGGTGGAGTCCGCTCTGACCGGTCGAGCCGATGTACATGGCCGGACGCTTGCGCACGCCCTCGAGGCCCTTGAGGACCTGGATGTTGCGCGCGTCGTACGAATGCCCGTCCTTCGCGGCCGGGGCTCCCTCGGAGCCGCCGCCGCCTTCGGGGGGGTTGGCCAACGTCATGGCCTCCTCACGATTCGGACTCAATGGGTTCCTCCTTGAATCGCATCGGGACCAACCGGATGGATGAAAGCCGGGCCGTATCGGGGAGGCGCCGGTTCAGCGACTCCAAGATTTCCTGGCGGAGCACCGCCAGGTGGCCCATCCACACGGCTCCCTGTACTTCCACGAGAAGCTCCCCGTCCCGAACGCCCACGGGACGGGTCCGCCGTTCCACTTCGGGGCCCACCACGGACCCCCATTCATCCGTCGCGCGCGCGGCCTGGAAGCGGGACTCGAGCTTGAGTCCCGCGAGCAGGCGATCCAGCACCGATCCCACTGGCTGAAAGTCTCCGCGCTCGCGTGCCTTCGACTTCGCTCCGGCTCGCGCCCTCACGCCGCCGCCACTCCCGTCCCGGCGCCGGCCAGCGCGGCCAGCGATTCGATCGGAAGCGCCACCATCCGGGCGGGCGCGGCCGACAGCGGGCGGCAGGCAGTCACGATCATCTGGCTCGATTCGGGAACCAGGGCGAGAAGCGCGCCGATCCAGCGCGCGTCCAGCTCCGATTCGGGATCGTCGAGCAGGACGACCGGTGCCTCGTCGAGCCGCTCTTCCAGCACCCGCGCAAGCGCGAGCCGGAGGAGAATCGAATAGAGGCGCGAGTAGCCGCGCGAGGCCCCCTCGGCCAGCTCCATGCCGCCGATCTTGCAGATCAGCCGCGCGCGGTGGGGGCCGTCGCCGGTCCACCCCAGCCGCTGGTCCCGGCTTCGGGACGCCGCGAGCCGCTCCGCGCGCTGCTCGATGGTCGGGATGACCGGAGCGTTGATCCCACCGCCCCCTCCGGAAGCCACGTACTCGAGCAGGGGCGCGAGCGCCGGATCCACGCGCGCCGCCAGGTCGCGCATGACGGCGTGCAGATCGCGCGCGAGCCCCTCCCGGCGCCGGTCCAGCTCCGCGCCCGCGCGGGCGAGGATCGCCTCCCACACGCCCAGCTCCTCGTCCGGCGCCGTCGGGCCCGAGGACATCCGGGGGCCGCTCCGTGCGCCCTGCATCAGGAGCCGGTTTCGCTGTTTCAGCGCCGACATGTAGTCGCGGAGAAAGCCCACGTAGACGGGCTCGAGCTGGCAGAGGGCCACGTCCAGGAACCGCCGCCGCTCGGGCACTCCTCCGCCGAAGACCGAGACGTCGTCCACGGAGAAGTGGACGGTCGGGAAGCGGCCGAGGAGGTCGGTGAGCCGCGCGAGCGCCTCGCCGTCCACCCGCATCTCGCGGGTTCCCTCGCGCGAGCCGCGCGCCACGATCTCGCGCGTGACGCCGCCGCGTGCTTCCACCACGCCGCGCACCTCGAATGACGCCGCCCCGTTCCGGATCAGCTCGCGGTCCCGGGCGCCCCGAAAGGAGCGGCCGAGAGAGAGAAGCACCGCGGCTTCGATCCAATTGGTCTTGCCCGAGCCGTTTTGGCCCAGGAGAAGCGCGCTATCCGCG
>JANLXD010000495.1:0-4709 GCA_031364935.1 Candidatus Eiseniibacteriota bacterium | reverse complement strand
GGACGGCGCGGCCCCGCCGGCCCCCCCTGCCAACGTGCGATACAGCCAAAGCCCCAGCTCGACCCACCGGCGCGACCGTCCTCGGCCGGCGACGTGGGGCATCAGGAACGGGAGAGGGCGGACGAACTCGGGCGCGGTCCGCATCAATATGGCGCGCTCGCGAAGGGACTCGCGCACCAGGCGGAGCTGCCCGGTCTCGAGATAGCGGAGGCCTCCGTGGATCAGCTTGGACGTGCGGCTGCTCGTGGAGGAGGCCAGGTCCCCCTTCTCCACCAGGAGCACGTCGAGGCCGCGGTGCGACGCGTCCCGCGCCACCGCGGCACCGTGGATCCCTCCACCGATGACGAGGATATCGTGCAACTTTCCTCCTCCCCCGCGTCCCTGCGCGCCCGCGCGAGTCTAGTGGAGCGTCCGGAACGCCGCCAGACTATCCGTGGTACCCTCTCCGCCGCATCGCCACGGAGGATGGAATGATCCCACTCAAAGGACGCCTCGCGCTCGTGACCGGCGCCACGAGCGGCTTCGGCCTGGCCATCGCCGGCCGCTTCGCCGCCGAGGGGGCTCGCGTGGTCGTGACCGGCCGCCGCGAGGACCGCCTGCGCTCGATCGCGGGCGAGCTTTCGGCGAAGCACGGCGTGCCCGTCACCCCGCTGGTCTTCGACGTGCGCGACCGCTCCGCCGTGGAGGCGGCGCTCCAGGGCGAGCGGGACCTCCTCACCAAGCTCGACATCGTGGTCAACAACGCCGGCCTGGCGGCGGGGCTCGACCCGGTGCAGTCGGCCGACCCCGACGACTGGGAGCGGATGATCGACACCAACGTGAAGGGACTCCTCTGGGTCACGCGGACGGTGCTCCCCGGCATGATCGAGCGCCGCCGCGGCGACGTCGTGAACATCGGATCGGTGGCGGGGCATCAGGCGTACGGCGGCGGCTCGGTGTACGCGGCCACCAAGTTCGCGGTGCGGGCGATCAGCGAGGCGCTTCGATACGACGTGCTCGGCACGGGGGTACGGGTCATCAACGTGGCGCCGGGCCTGGCGGAGACGGAGTTTAGCCTGGTCCGCTTCGAGGGCGACGAGGCGCGCGCGAAGTCGGTCTACCGCGGAGTGCAACCGCTCACGGGCGATGACGTGGCGGATGCCGTCGCCTGGGCCGTCACGCGCCCCGCGCACGTGAACGTACAGGAGATCCTCCTCATGCCGACCGACCAGGCCTCGGCCTACGCGCTCTACCGCCGGGAGCCGGCGGAGCGGTCGCGCTGAGAATCCGCGCCAGCGCCTCCACAAGCCGCCACGCCTCCGCAAAGCTGGTCGTGAGCGCCGGCGTCGCGGCCCGGATCACGTCGGGCGGCCGGAAATCGGTCACGATCCCTTCCGCGGCCAGCGCCTCCTGAATCTCCGCGGCGCGCGTCGGGTGCTCAATCGCCACGTGCGCACCCCGGCGGGACGCGTCGCGCGGCGACCCGACGCGGAGACCGGTTCGCTCTTCCGGACAGACGGCATCGAGGCATTCGATCAAGAACGACGTGAGCGCGGTCCCCTTGGCGCAAATCCGCTCGATGCCGGCTTGCTCGACCACATCGAGGGCGCCCCATAGCGCCGCGGCCGCGAGCACCGGAATGGTCCCGATCTGCCAACCGCCCGCCCCGGCTGCCGGCACGTGCTCTGCGCGCATCGCGAAGCGGTCCGCGAGCGATTGCCCCCACCAGCCGGGCATCCCCGGCCGGCGGCCGTGATGGCGCCGCGCTACATATAGGCCCGCCACCGAGCCCGGGCCCGCGGCAAGGTACTTGTAGTTGCCCCACACGGCGGCGTCCGCGCTGGCCGCCTCAAGGTCGACCGGAACCGCCCCGATGGCGTGGCTCAAATCCCAGATCACCAGCGCGCCGCGCTCACGCGCTGTCCGGGTCAGGCGTTTCATATCCAGTCGCTGGGCGCTCTTGTAGAGAACTGCGGACAGAGTCACGAGCGCCACGTCATCCCCGATGGCCGCTTCGATGTCCGCTTCCTCGAGCATTCGGCCATCCCGGGAGCGAACCATGCGGAGGTGCGTCTTCGGATCGAGGCCGCGCTGCTCGATCTGGCCGCGAACCGCGTGGAGGTCGGAGGGAAAATTGAGTTCGTCCACCACGATCGCCGAGCGCTTCCCCTCCGGTCGGTAGAAGGTCGCGAGGAGCTGATGCAGGTTCACCGTCGTGGAGCCCGTCGCGACGACTTCGTCCGCTCGGGCGCCGACGAGCGGAGCGAGACGGGTGCCCAGGCGCTCGCCCCAGTCGATCCACGGGGAGTCTCCTTCGAACCACCCGCGCACCCCCTGCCGCTTCCAGCTTCGGAGCGCATCCAGGACCGCCGACTCGCTCTCCCGCGACAGGAGCCCGAGAGAATTGCCGTCGAGATAGGCCCTTACCCTGGGACGGTAGAAGCGGCGGCGAAAGGACGCGAGCGGATCGGTGCGGTCGAGCGCGAGGGCGCGGGCGAATTCCGGGGAATGCGGGGGCACGGTGGGCCAGTGTACAATTTCGGGATGCGATTGCCATTCGAGAGGCTCCACGGCCGCACCGCCGCCCTCATCGCCGGCGCCGCGATCATGGCCGCCGGCGCCGCCGCCCCGGGGGCCATGGCCGCCGGGGCCGGGGCGCTCGCCGCGGAAGAGCTCGGCAAGGGCTCGCCCGCGATCGTCCTGATCCATTCGATTGGCGGGGACCGCTCGGACTGGGCGCGCGTGGGGCCCATCCTCGCGTCGCGCCACCGGGTGATCCTGGTGGACCTGCCCGGACACGGGCAGAGTCCGCCTTTCGAGGCGGAGCCCACGGTGAAGAGTGTGGCCGCCGCCCTGGGCCGCACCCTCGCGGAGCGCCGCGTGGAGCACGCCGTCCTCGTGGGACACTCCTACGGCGCGCTCATCGCGCTTCAGGCGGCGCTGGACCAGCCGAAGCGCGCCGCCGCCGTCGTCGTCGTCGACGCGATGAGCTACTCCTCTGCCGATTCGGAGCGGGTGGCCACGGCGAGCCAGGTGCTGCACGAGCGCTATTCGGTTTTCCTGAACGTCGTCTACTCCGCAATGTCGCGGGACGCGGCTCGCGGAGAAAGCCTGGAGGCGCACGCCTGGCGCGTGCCGCAGCCGGTGCTTACAGGATATTTCCTCGACGCGTGGCGTGAGGACCTGCGGCCGCGCCTCCGCTCGCTGAAGACTCCGGTGCACGTGGTCGCGACGGAGGGGTTGTGGCCCGAGAGAGAATCGTGGGCCAATGCGCGAGTCCGAATTGGTTACGAGACCGCGGGGCCCGTCGAAGGCCACCGCGTGGCCGCCTCGGGACACGCGGTGGCGCTGGATCAGCCGGACTCGCTGGCCGCGATCATCGAATCGGTCGCGTCCCGGCGCCGCTAACCTCCGCCGGGAGCATCGCGCCTCGCTAACCCGCCTGCGACACCAGCGCCCCTAGCGCCGCCGGAGCACGTGGTACAGGTTCCCGTGCTCCCCCATCCGATAATCCTCCAGCGGGAATTCCTCGAACCGGTCCCAGTAGATCGCCGCCAGCTCGAAGGGGCTCGCCGCGAGAATGCGGTTCACGTCCTCGTGCGTCCAGTAGCGGAGGACGTGGTCTTCATCGAAGACGCGCCGCTCGCGCCCGCTCCTCGCCGTGATGCGGCAGTGCTGATAGGACCGCTTCGCGGCTTCGTCCTCGCGCACCACCTCCCAGAGGATCGTGGTCGACAGGCCGTCCTTCCGGTTTCCCCACGGACCGAATCGCGCTAGCTCGGGCGGTTCGCCGCCGTAGGAGAGCTGCACCACGTAGATGCCCCCGGAGCGGAGCGCCGATCCCATGCGATCGAGATGCGCCGCGATCTCCGCATCCTCGAGCAGGTACCCGATCGAGTTGACGAGATTGAGCGCCGCGTCGAACGGCCCGGGAGGGGCGAAGGTGGCCATGTCTCCTTCCCAGATCTCCCCACCGAACGGCTCGAGCCGCTTCCGCGCGAACTCCGTCATCGCGACGCTCCGGTCGTACCCGGCCACCTGGTAGCCGCGCTCGGCGAGCGCGAGAAGATGGCGACCGGTGCCGCAACAGGGCTCGAGGATTCGCCGCACCGAGCCCGCATGCCGCGCGAAGACCTCCTCCAGGAATTCCAGCTCGCGATCCAGCTTCCAGCCGGTCGCGACGTCGTAGATGGCGGGGGTATCGTAGAGCGGTGGGGGCGCGCCTGATCCGGACTCGGCGCCAGAGGAAAAAGCCAACGGGGCGGTCACCTTTCGGCGCCGCCCCGCTGTGTGCGTCACGTAGAGTGGTTCGCTCGGCTCGTTACGCCTTGCGGACGTTCGCCGCCTGCAGACCCTTCGGTCCGCGGACGATGTCGAACTCCAGCCGCTCGCCTTCGGCAAGCGTCTTGAAGCCCTCGCCCGTGATCGCCGAGTAGTGAACGAAGACGTCCTCGCCACCCTCCTGCTGGATGAACCCAAAGCCCTTCGCTTCGTTGAACCACTTCACGGTTCCAGTTGCCACGGACAAAACTCCTCCTACTAATCGGGGCCGTCGGCCCCGTTTACCACCGCCTCGCGGGCGGCTCGCCCGGCCATTTTGGTCGGGCTTCCGGTCCCCACCCGTGAATCAGGTGGTCGCCGGATACAACAAAAGCCGCAGGTCGTATTCTCCTGCGGCGTGAAATCACAAGGGTGTTTCGGACAACCGTCAGGCAACTTCCAGAGTATCG
>JANLXD010000429.1:0-4358 GCA_031364935.1 Candidatus Eiseniibacteriota bacterium | reverse complement strand
CTCGATCGTCTTGGCCAAGCCGCCCTCGGTCCGCTCAGGGAGGTTAGCCACCTTATCTACCGTCTTCTCCATCGTCTTGTCCACTGCTTCCGTTACGTTCACGTTCGCCATCAGAACACCTCCGTGTGATATGCCGGGCATCCGGCAAGCGGCCAAAAAGTTAAAGCAAGGACGGGGCCGTCCCGGAACGCGCCGGGGGCAACTGTAGTGGCCGCACGGAAGTCCGTGTTTCAACGTGAGGTAGGCGGGCAGCCGGGCACCGGCGCCCTGGTGCGCCTCGTTCCGGGTTGCAAGAGAGGGGCCCTCGCCTTGGCAATATTTGCGTGCGCCCTAGACCGGGGCTCGAGGTGTTGGGGTCGCGCGTGGCTATGAGTCCGGGCGGGGCATGATGATCCAGAGGAGGATATAGACCAGGATCCCGGGGAAGGCCACGCTCACGATCGACACGACCACGTAGAGCACGCGGACCAGGGTCGGATCCCAGCCAAACCGCTCCGCGATTCCGCCGCACACGCCGGCGATCACTCGGTTCTTGGATCGCCGGAGATTCCTGGATGAGTCGGGCATTTCGTCCCTCCGTTCCTCACTTGGCGACACCTGGCTGTAGCGGCCATAATGGCCACCCATGAACAAGCCCGCGCCCTCAAAGCATGCTCCCGTCGACGAATATCTGGTACACGCGCGGGTTCAGCTCCTGCATGCCGGGAAGGGACGACGGAACCTCGCGATCCCCTTGTAACCGGCTGTACTCAGGGTTCGCGCGATGTTCCGGGCGCGGCATGAGGTAGATGTGGACCCCCGGCGTCAGGGCCGAATCGAGCGCGCCGCCCTGCCAGGAGATCACCGCGCCGGCGTAATCCCATCCGAAACCCGTCATCCGAAAGGGCCGGCCGTTCTTCTCTTCCAGCTCGCGCAGGCTGGTCCCCAATGAAATTCCTGGCGGGAGCGTCCACTTCGAGCGGTCGCCTCTCAGGATGACCCGGGACAGGTTCCGCTTGGCGCCCGGGTCGCCCCAGACGATCTCGACTCGACGTTGGGGATCGTCGGGATAGACGATCGCACCGGGTGCGGTTTCCCCCTCGCCCATCGCGATCAGCGTGTCCCGAACGTTCGCGGCGCCGAACACCCGGATCAGCTCCTGCTCCGAGCCCTCCCAAGGCAGTGATCCCAGGCGCGCTCCCGGCTCGATGCTCCAGTCCTCGACCGCGACGACCGGCGCGGGAACGCGGCCCTCTTCCCGGCGGCTGCATCCGCCGCCGAGGACCAGAATGGCCAGGCACATGACCGCTAGAGCTCGCACGACGCCATGCTACCATCGCGGTTTCACGCACCGCCCCATCGTTTCACCGTCCCGGTCACCGGGACAGCCTTCCACCAGGAGAGACGTCATGGCGCTCCAACTCGGCGATACCGCTCCCGATTTCACGGCCGAGACCACGGCCGGCCCGATCCGCTTCCATGAATGGATGGGAAACGGATGGGCAGTTCTCTTTTCACATCCCAAGGATTTCACGCCGGTCTGCACCACCGAGCTGGGTGAAGTGGCACGCTTGAAGCCCGAGTTCGAGAAGCGGAACGTCAAGGTGGCCGGTCTGAGCGTCGACCCCATCGACTCGCACCGCTCGTGGGCGAACGACATCAAGGAAACCCAGGGCCATGCGCTCAACTTCCCGTTGATCGCCGATCCCGACCGGGAGGTCTCGAACCTCTACGGGATGATCCATCCGAACGCGAACGACACGCTCACCGTGCGCTCGGTGTTCGTGGTGGCGCCGGACAAGAAAGTGAAGCTGATGATCACCTACCCGGCGAGCACCGGCCGGAACTTCGAGGAGATCCTGCGCGTGATCGACTCGCTCCAGCTCACGTCGCAATACAGCGTGGCGACTCCGGTCAACTGGAAGCGCGGCGAGGACGTGATTATCGCGAGCAGTCTCTCCGACGAAGACGCGCGAAAGAAGTTCCCCGACGGCTGGAAGGCTCCGAAGCCCTACCTGCGCATCGTTCCCCAGCCGGGAGTCCGGCGCGAGGAGGAGGCTTCGGCGAAGTAGAGCGGGGCCGCGAACGGCCATTTTTTCAATGTTGAACCCTGGCGAACGGCCAGTTCCACGATGTACGTACCGGAGCGCGGAAGTCTGGCAGGCTGCAGGCAGGACCCGCTCGTGGTCATCGCATTGCCAGTCAGAATCTTAGATTTGCCGGGGGCGGCATTTCGGCAGGGGTGGCACGCGGCTTGATGGAAGGGTCAGGTAGGCGACGCCCGGCCGGACCCCACGGTCTCACCCCCTTGCCTCGACCCGACCGAGCCGGGCGGCCGCCGAATTTTTTTGTGTGTCGGAAGCGGAAATCGCGTGGTGTAGAGAACGAAGGAGAGTGCGATGAATAACGAAAGGCCTCTTGATCGGACGCGCCGCCCCGGAGCGAGCGTGCTGATCGTGGCGCTGCTCCTGGCAGCGTTCGTTCTCCCGCTGGCTCCCGCTCGATCGTACGCCACGGAGATCATCCCCTCGTATGGCATCACCAAGTCGAAGGACTCCGACCAAGTTAAGGGAATGTTCGGTCTGGCTCTCCGGGCCACGCTCGTGCGCGACCTGCTTCAAACCGAGATCGCCGGAGGCTACCGGACCGAGAGCCGGTCAAACGGCGCGCTGGACGTCCGGCAGTGGCCGATCACGGCGTCCCTGCTTCTCGCGCCGCGGGATCTCTTCTACGTCGGAGCAGGCGTCGGCTGGTACAACACCACCTACGATTACAAGAGCGAGCTGATCGAAGACGAGACCACGCAGGACTTCGGCGTTCACCTGGGTGGCGGGCTCAAGATCCCGCTCTCTCACCGCGTGGGCGCGGACCTGGGCGGTCGCTACGTCATGCTTCAAGACCAGGAATCGCGGCTGATCCCCGAGAAGTTCAACCCGTCGTTCTGGACGCTTCAGGCAGGATTGGCTCTCAAGTTCTAAGCACGGGCGCGGCTCTCTCGCCGCCGGTGGAGCACAGGCGAGAGCGCCGGAGGGAGGCGGGGCAAAGCCCTCCTCCCTCCCGACGCCCCAACTTCATTTCCGTCGAAGAGCCGAAGAGAAGTCGCCGCTCAAGGCAATTCCCCCGACAGGATCGCCGCGATCTTCTTCGCGTCGATATTTCCTCCCGAGAGCACACAGACGACCGTCCCCGAACCCGCTTTCCCCGCGAGAGCGGCCGCCACGGCCACTCCGGCCGCGCCTTCCACGATCAGGCGGTTTCGCTCCGCCACGAGGCGCACCGCGGCGGCAGCCTCCTCCGGGGCGACCACGATGCTTCCCGCGAGCAGACGGCTCACGAGCGGCCACATCTCCTCGAGGATGCCCTTCGCGCCGATCCCGTCTATGAAAGTCGGCGTGTATTCCACTGTGAGGGGCCGTCCGGCGGCTAGAGATGGGGCGAAGGGAGCAGCCGTCGCGACCTCGCAAGCCATGACGCGCACATTTGAGTCCGGCGCGCCCACGGCAGCCGCGATCCCGGAAGAGAGTCCACCGCCCCCGTAGGGGACCAGGATCACGTCGACCTCCGGCAGGTCCTCCATGATCTCCAGGCCGACGGTTCCGTTGCCCGCGATCACGTTCGGGTCCGCTACGGGATGCACGAAGTGCCCGCGCATCCCTTCGTAATGGTGCTCCATCATCACGCGCCACCACGTATCGAAGGGGACCTTCACGATCGAGGCGCCCAGGCGCTCGATCGCCGCCAGCTTGGTTGCGGGAGCGTGTTCGGGCACGACGACCGAGCACGGGATGCCCAGGCGACGAGCGCAATAGGCGACGCCCTGGGCCATGTTGCCTGCGCTCGCGGTGTAAACGCCGTCGGCCAAAGACGCGGCCGGCGCCAGCGCCAGCGCATTTCCGGCGCCGCGAAGCTTGAAGGAACCGATCGGCTGAAGGTTCTCGCACTTGAGCCAGATGTCGGCCGGCGCGTCGACGTTCAGGCGGATGAGCGGCGTCCGGATGGCGATGCCGCGGATCCGCTCGCGCGCGCCTCGGATCTCGGCCAGCGTGGGCGCTTCAAGGGCGCGGATCGCGGAGTCCTCCCAGGCGGATCGTGGTGCCCGCGCCCGCCGCGAGGGCGTTCGCATAGAGCCGCGCCGCCGCGGCCAGGTCCTCGACCGCGAGACCGAGCGATTTGAATAGCGTGATCTCGTCACTCGCGCGTCGGCCCGGGTGCGTTCCGGCCAGCACGTCTCCGATCTCGGCCGCGATGTGCGCCGGAGTCAGGGCGCCATCGCGAATCGGGATCAGGAGATCGCCCGCCTCGGCGAGCGCGGCGGCGCGCTGGTCCACGAAGAGGGTGCCGCGCCGAACCGCTTCGGTATCCAACTCCCGCGCCGGGGG
>JANLXD010000388.1:0-4625 GCA_031364935.1 Candidatus Eiseniibacteriota bacterium | reverse complement strand
CTCGATCTCGAAGCGGGCCTCTCGCACATGGTCTCAGGGCAAAACAGCCTTGCCGGAACCACCTTCGAGGTGGGGATCGCGTGGTCGCGGCGGAGGAGCCGGTAGAGCCTCAGCGGGCGATCACCACTTTCCGCGCGAAGTGGCCTCGATGATTCAGCTCATCGCGGTACTGCACGTAGTAGACCCCGGACGGCAGACGGTCCACATTGATTCGGAGTGGATGCGTGCCCGCAATGGGGCCTGCCAGGTGACTGGACCAGACGAGCCTTCCGGATGCCGAATACAGCCGGACCGAAGCCCGGGCTCCCGCGGGGACAGTCGCGTCCACGTTCAGGATCCGGGACGCGGGCGTCGGGTAGACGCGGTTGATCCGAC
Source organism: Candidatus Eiseniibacteriota bacterium (assembly GCA_031364935.1). Taxonomy (GTDB): domain Bacteria; phylum Eisenbacteria; class RBG-16-71-46; order SZUA-252; family SZUA-252; genus DASQJL01. The sequence continues at coordinate 4,250 of JANLXD010000388.1, read as the reverse complement.
CGGACAAACGATCCGCGCCGGATCGCTCCGGGACGGCAGTCACCGCGGGCGCGAACCATGAAACCGTCGTCTCATCGCGTTTGAAGAAAGCGAGGAGACTATCCGCAACCAGGTTCCGCGCACCGAGAGCCGGGTGGGTTCCATCATTCGCGAAGTAAGAGCACGGCCATACCAGCCCATCGCTCCTCGGCTCCATCCCGTCGCCCCAGAGATAGGGCCCCCATGAAAGCCAGGGCGCCTCGACCGGCCCCAGCGCCGGGTCGAAGTTCAAGCTGTCCACACCCGCGATTTGGGACTCGATGAGCCACTTCACCGCGAATCCCGATTCGTAGGCATAAGGCTCCGGGTTGAGGCTGGTTGTTGCATATCCCGCGTAAATTCGGCTCGTCAGGTATGCGAGGCGAATGTTGGGGAGTTTCTGCTTGAGGAGCCGCACGATCGTGGCCAGGTTCGATCGAAGCGTCTCGGCCGAGGCCGGGAAGCCACCGGTCGGACCCGCGTTCGCCTCCTTCAGCCAGACGGCCTGCGCCTGGGCCGGTGAGGAGCCGGCGCGCCGAAGCCGTGCCGATACGGAATCCCAGTATGCCGCGTTTGGATTGCGAATCACGTTCGCTGCTTGGCCCCCCACGGCGCAGTCCACGATCAGGACCCTCGGGTTTCGTGCGGGGTCCGCATTCGCCTTCGGGATGAAAGTCTGAAATTCCTGAGTCGTATTGCTCATGCCGATCGAGAGCAGCACGATCCGTCCACTCGGGTCCGGGAGCCCCAGTGTGTCCAACGGACCGATCGAATTCGCGATCGACAGACCTGCCGCCGTGTGTCCGGCTGGGCGCTGATTCGAGCCGGACGGGTACAGGCCGCCCTGGGCGCCCAGATAGAGGCCCGACCCCAGGTCGATCAACGGGATCAGCCCGGTCGAATCACCCTCGCAATTCGCGGTCACGGACCCGGACGCAGGCCGCGGAGAAACCGAGGGGAAGAGAGCGAGCGTTGCAATTACGAGGAGGAAGCGAGGGTTGGGTGTTGGCATGACGCCTCCGAAGATTCCCGGCGTGCTCCCGCAAGTGGGTTCCATCTGTTATCCTTACGGTTTCTCCTCGACAACTCAACAACGCAGGCCGAAAGAGATGATGCGCACCAAGATCGCCCCCGGCACTCGCCTGGGACACTACGAAATTCAGGCGCTGATCGGAACGGGCGGAATGGGCGAGGTCTACCGCGCCCGCGACTCCCGCCTCCACCGCGACGTCGCCATCAAAGTCCTCCCGGACGCTTTCACGGGAGACACGGATCGCCTCCGGCGCTTCGAGCAGGAGGCGCGCGCCACGGGGCAGCTCAACCATCCGAACATCGTGGCGATCCACGACCTGGGAACGGCCGACGGGAACGGGGGCGTTCCCTACATCGTCACCGAGCTCCTCGAAGGCCAGAACCTCCGCGCGGTCGTCGCGAACGGACCCATCCCGCCGCGCAAGGCGGTCGAATACGCGATTCAGATAGCGGCGGGGCTGACCGCGGCTCACGCGAAAGGAATCGCGCACCGCGACCTCAAACCCGAGAACCTCTTCATCGCCTCGGGCGGGCATCTGAAGATCCTCGACTTTGGGCTTGCGAAGCTGCTCCGTCCCGTCCCCGGCCTCGATGGATCCGCGCCGGACAAGACCGGCTCCATCCAGGCGGGCCTCACCATGACCGGGACGATCATGGGAACTGCGAGCTACATGGCCCCGGAGCAGATCCGCGAGCAGCCGACCGATCATCGCGCGGACCTCTTCTCGCTGGGCTGCATTCTGTACGAGATGCTCATGGGCAAGCGATCTTTCGACGGCGAGACGCCGATGGATCGCATGACGGCCATCCTCCACTCCGAGCCGGCCAATCTCGCGGCAGCCGTGGAGGACGTGATTCCCGGCGTCGGCAAGGTCATTCGCCGCGCGATCGAGAAGCGCGCCGAGGATCGCTTCGAGTCGGCGCGAGAGATGTCGTTCGCGCTTTCGCTCGTGACCGAGCGGACGGGCGCGCGTGTGGACGCCGCCGTTGCGGGGGCGGGCTCAGCCGCTGCACCCGCGCGCCGCGCCGCAACGCTCCATCGCCTCACATACCGCGAAGGAATCATCTACGACGCCCGCTTCGCTCCGGATGGGCAATCGGTGTATTACGGCGCGGCCTGGGAGGGCCGCCCGGTGGAGCTTTTCTGGGCGCATTCGGGAAACCCGGAATCGCGAGCCCTCGGATATCCCGATGCCGAGATTCTAGCGATCGCTTCGACCGGAGAAATGGCGGTCTCGCTCAAGCGCCACAACAAGGGGGGCTTCATCCGCTCGGGAATGCTCGCGCGGATGCCGCTCGGAGGCGGAGCGCCCCGCTCGATTCAAGAAGGCGTCCACGAGGCCGATTGGGGACCAGGGCGGCAGTTCGCGGTTATCCGCGAGTCGGGCGGCATGACACGCCTCGAGTGCCCCATCGGCAAGGTGCTCCATCAAACCGCCGGGTGGCAGAGCAGCCTTCGCGTCTCGCCGGACGGAACCAAGATCGCCTTTCTGGATCACCCCTGGCGCGGCAACGACGCGGGAAACGTGGCGGTTGTGGATATGGAGGGGAATTTCGAGGTCCTCTCGAGTGGCTGGTCCAGCGCGCAGGGTATCGCATGGTCTCCCGATGGGCGCGAAGTCTGGTTCACGGCCTTTCGCGCGGAGTCCAGCCGCACGCTGTATGCGGTCACGCTGGACGGCGCGCAGCGGCCCGTATTTCAGACGGCGGGGCATTTGAATCTTGCCGATATTTCGCGGCAGGGACAGGTCCTCGTGGTCCACGGGAACAACCGGATGCGCATGCAGCTCCTCACCATCGCCGACGGGCACGTTCAGGATCTGACTTGGCTGGACTGGTCCCTGGCGCGCGACATCTCCTCCGATGGGAAGACGGTCCTCTTCGATGAGACGGGTGTCGGCGGGGGGGAGTTTCACTCCGTGTACATCCGAGACGCGGACGGCTCGCCCGCGGTCAAGCTCGGCGAAGGCGTGAACCCCCGGCTATCGCCGGACGGCCGGTGGGCGCTCACGGCTGTGGAGGGCACGCCGCCCCGCATTCTCCTGCTGCCCACCGGAGCGGGTGAAACGAGGATCGTCCCCACCGGAAAGCTGAATTGTCACAACGCCGCCTGGTTTCCGGACGGCAAGCGTATTTGCGTCGTGGCGAACGAGGGGGACGGAGGGCTTCGCCTTCATGAGGTGGACCTGGAGTCCGGCGAGCAGCGCGTATTCTCCGAGGAGGGCGTGAGCCCCATGGATCTTCTGGTCTCGAACGACGGGAAATTCGTGGGTGCCCGAGGTCCCGACCTCACGTTCTTTCTCTATCCGGTCGATGGCAGCGCGCCGAAGCCTGTGCCCCTTGTCGGATCGGAAGAACGGGTATTCGGCTGGAGCGCCGACGGAGGCGCGCTCTTCCTGTTCCAGCGAGGCGCGCTCCCGGCCAAGAGCTTTCGCATCGATCTCGCGACCGGGGAGCGTAGGCCTTATCGCGAGCTTTCCCCCGCGGATCGCACGGGGGTGGACGGCCTCACCAGGGTGGCCATGACGCCGGACGAGTCGACGCTCGTCTTCAGCTATCCACAATCGCTCTGCGATCTCTACGTCATCGAAGGGTTGATGTGAGTTGCGGTTTCATCACTATCGTCGAGGATGATTCGGGGTTTTTCGGGATGGGCTCCGACGCTTGGTACGAGGAGACCGTGATATGCTCTTGCGCTTTCGTGGGGCTTCCGAAGGGGTAGCCATCGCTTCCGCTACCACCACATCTAGAACCTCCCGCACTTTGCGCGCCAGGCTTTCCGGCATGAAGGGCTTCTGCAGAAACGCCACTTCCGGGTCCAGCACACCGTGGGAGGAGAAGGCTCGCTCGCTGTAGCCGGACATGAACAGGACTTTCAGCTCCGGTCGAAGCTCTTGCGCCTGGGCGGCAAGTTCGACACCCCCCATCACCGGCATGACGATATCGGTTATGAGCAGGTGGATGGGACCCTTGTGCCGCTCAATGACCGCGATCGCCTCGCTCCCATTGTGCGCCTCAAGTATGCGGTAACCGTAGAGGTGCAGTGTTGCGCGAACGACGGCGGCAACGGCATCCTGATCCTCGGCGAGGAGAATGGTCTCGGAACCGCTGGGCACCTCAGTGGGGTTTTGTACTCTGACTCCCGGATCCGCCAAATCGGCTGCCCGCGGCAGGTAAACCTTGAACGCGGTTCCCCACCC
>JANLXD010000383.1:0-4905 GCA_031364935.1 Candidatus Eiseniibacteriota bacterium | reverse complement strand
GGCGGGAAAGTCGCGCGCCATGCAGGATTTGTATGCCCGCGTCGCGCACGTGGCCTCCACGCGCGCGACGGTGCTGATCCAGGGGGAGACCGGGACCGGAAAGGAGCTGATCGCGAAGGCGATCCACCAGCTCTCGCCGCGGAAGGACGAGCGCTTCGTGAAGCTCCACTGCGCCGAGCTGTCGGAGAACATCATCGAGAGCGAGCTGTTCGGCCACGAGCGGGGCTCGTTCACGGGCGCGGAGCAGCAGCGCCGCGGGCGATTCGAGCTGGCCGACCAGGGGACGCTGTTCATCGACGAGATCTCCGAGGTCCCCATGAACATCCAGACGAAGCTATTGCGCGTGCTTCAAGACCGCCAATTCGAGCGCGTGGGCGGCGAGGACACCGTGACCGTGGACGTGCGCGTGATCGCGGCGGCCAACCGGCCGCTGGATCTTCTCGTCGCGCGCGGAGAGTTCCGGGAGGATCTCTACTACCGGTTGAGGGTCGTGCTCCTCGAAGTGCCGCCACTCCGCGAGCGGCGCGAGGACATCCCGCTGTTGGTCGAGGAATTCACCCAGTCGTTCAACAAGGAGCACGGCCGCAAGGTGACCGGCGTCACGCGCGGTGTCGTGGACCGCATGATGCAGTACGACTGGCCGGGGAACGTGCGCGAGCTGAAGAACACGGTGGAGGAGATGGTCCTGTTCACGCAGGGAAAGCGGCTGCTCGACGTTTCCGACCTGCCGATCGCGCTCCGCCAGCAGCGCCCCTCCACCGCGCCCGAGCTGCATTTGACGGTCGGGATGCCGATGCAGGAGATCGAGCGCGCGGTGCTGGAAGCGACCCTCCGGTCGGTGGGCTACGACAAGCAAAAGGCCGCGAAGGATCTGGGGATCAGCCTTCGCACGCTGTACCGGAAGGTGAAGGAGTACGGCCTGTAGGGTTTGGGGCTACCGCGCGGCGCGCGCCTGGCCGCGCTGGGCGCTGAGCCGCGCCGCCTCCGCGCGCAGCATCGCGGCCTCGCGCGGATCGGGCTCGAGCTGGGCCGCCTCGGCGAGCGCGGCGATCCCTTCGTCGCGCCGTCCCAGGTGATTGATGTAGATGATCGCCAGGTCCCGCCTCGCGATCCCGCGCTCGGGAATCCCCTGCGGTATCGCCTCCAGCTCGCGCGCCGCCTCTTCGTAGCGCCCCAATTCCCCCAGCACTTCCCCGATGTTGAGCCGGATCCGGTGATCCACCGATAGCGCGTAGGCGGCGCTCAGCTCGGCCAACGCCTCCTCCGACCGCCGCTGTTCCCGGAGCGCCAGGGCCAGGTAGTACCGCGCCGATATCCCTCGAGGGAGAATGGCGACCGCGGTGCGGGCGGCGGCTTCGGCCCCCTTGGGGTTTCCCGCGCGGAGTCGCGCCACCGCCAGGGCCACGTAGAGGTTTCCGTTCAGGTTGCGCGCGTCTACGCGGAGCCCGCGGAGCGCCCACTCCTCGGCGCGATCGGTCGAGTCCATGCCGCCAAAGAGCGTCGACATGTCGTGGGCCCAAAGCGCGAGCCGCGTCGTGTGGTTGGGCGCGGGCATCAACGCGGCGAACAAGCTGTCGCGCTCCGCGCGCGTGCTGATGCCGGAAGGAATCGCGCGCACCTCGATCGTGGGCCCGGAGGCCTTCTCGCCGCGGCTGCTCCAGAGGAGAGGCGCGTTCGCGCGGAGCCACTTGTAGTAAGCGACCTCGACCGGGTAGTTGGCCGAATCGGCCTCGAACCGCCCCGAGATCCCGCCCGACTGGACGATGTACCGGAGCCCGTCGAGGAATTCGGGATGAAAGGCGGGGCGCACCAGCGGCACCTGCGTCGCGAAGAAGGGCATCACCAGGAAAAGCCGCTCCTCATGGGAGAAGACGGGACCGTACAGCTCCACCGCCATGGGAGCGTCCCGCGGCACGTGCTCCATGACCCACCGGCGCGCGGCGTGCCGGGAGTCGGGAAGCCGGAGCGTGGAGCGAATCTGGACCAGCTCGGGAAGCGGCCACGCGACGGCGGCGGCCGCGAGGAGAGCGGGGACCGCGAGCGCGGCTGTCGGACGTGGGCCCTTGGCGCGCTCGCGTGCGCTGGGCTCGGTCCGCGCGCCAGCGCCGGCCTCGCGCGCGGCAACCCACTTCCGCCACCACTGATAGGCGCGCTCGAACCCGGCCGCCGTCGCCAGGCACAGGATCGGCAGCGCGACCAGCACATAGCGATCCTGGGCCGCCTTCAAGAGTCCGGTCACGAAGAGCAGCACCGCGACTGTCCCGACCAGCACCTTCTCGGCCCGTCCGCGTCTCCAGAGGATGACGCACCCGGCGATCGCGAAGAGGTAGGCGGGCCACCCCATGACGTGGGGAAGAGTGCTGATCAGATAGGTCGGGAGCGAGATCGGGAACTCGGACTGCCCCACCCAGCTCGAGAAGAGACTGTTTCGCTGCGAGATCAGATCGCGCAGCGTTGTCTTCCAGTCAAGGAAGGTGTACGGCGTCGCGACGAACAGGGCGACCAGGATCGCCGCGGCGCCGATCCAGAAGGCGCGGTTCTTCACGGTTCGCGGGTGCGCGAAAAGAAACGGCAACCCTCCACCAGCGGCACGTACTTGCACGCGCCCGCCAGTCCGATCATCGCTCCGGCGAAAACAGAATCGGCGGTGGACCCGCGGCCGCGCGCGATGCGGACCATGGGGAACAGAGCAAGGAGGATGAAGAACAGCGCGAGCAGATTGGGATCGCTCACGTGCTGCGACACCAGGATGTGCTGGAGATTTACCGCGAGCAGAAGCGCGGCGGCGAATCCCAGAAAGCGCCCGGCGACCGCCAGGCCCAGACGATAGGTGAGGAAGACTGTGATCACCCCGAGGATCGCCCCGACCACGCGCGCGAGTATAAAGACGTCGCGCGCCCCGGTGCCGTTGACCATGTGCGTGGCGAATTGGTCGGCGTCCAGGCCGGGATGGGCGATTCCGTAGAACGTGCGGTAGAGCCACTGGATCCAGAGCGTGACGTAGAAGGAGAGGGCCGGCCACCCGCCCGTGTGCGGATTCAGGTCGAGCGCCTTGGTCCCGCCCTGCCAGAGTGTCCAGGCGCGGCCCATGGTGGTCCGGTCCGTCTCCTCGACGGCCGTGTCTTCTTGAACGTTGATGCCCAGCGTGGGATCGGGCAGGCGGTCGTTGATTCCCCACAGCCGAAGAAGCGCCGCCAGGCAGACCAGCGCGATGAGCAGGCGGTCGACACGGATGCGGGGCCTCTGGCCGCGAGCGCTGGGGGGACTGCCGCGTGGGCGCACGCCACCGCCGCGCGCTGCGTTGCTGCCGGCGCCGGGTGGCTTCTTCCGCTGGGGCTGGGGTCGCGGCTTGGCCGCCATCCTATCGCGCGGGCGCCAAATGGGCAGACGCCCGTCCGGGCACTACATGCCCGGTGCTGGTGCGCCCCTTTGAAGTACTGGATGGCCCTCTCATGCTTCTCCGAATCATAACCTCTTTCCGAGCCGTCGCTTCACCGGCCCTGGAGCCCGCGCCCGGGCGGGACTCTGCTGCCATTTGGACAGAGCCGGCTTCGCGGCCCTCTCGCCCCCGCGCGCGAGCCCGCCGCAGGCCATCCCGTAACATACGCAGTTTGAGTCACTTGCACCCGCAAGCTGACAGGTGGGCGAAATTTCGGCACGCCGATTGCGGCATCAAGAGGATAAGTCGTGGTCAGGCGACCGCGCCTGCCCATTTGTCACATCGTTCCAGATAACCCACGAAAAAGGAGCACACTCATGAATGTGAAGCCGCTTGCGGATCGGATCCTCGTCCGACGCTTGGAAGAGGCCGAAATGAAGCGCGGGGGCATCATCATCCCGGACACCGCCAAGGAAAAGCCGCAGCAGGCGGAAGTCGTCGCGGTGGGCCCGGGCCGCATGACCGATGAGGGAAAGCGTGTCGCGCTGGACGTGAAGAAGGGCGACAAGATCCTCATGGGCAAGTACTCGGGGACCGAGGTCAAGATCGACGGCACCGACTACCTGATCATGCGTGAGGAAGAAGTTCTCGCCATCGTCGGCGACGCGAAGTAACGGACGGGGCTTCCACCAAATAAAGGAGTGAACAAGAATGGCAGCTAAGGAAATTCTGTTCGACGAGAAGGCGCGCCAGGCCATTCTCTCCGGCGTCCAGACGCTGGCGAAGGCGGTCAAGATAACGTTGGGGCCGCGCGGCCGAAACGTCGTGCTCGATAAGAAGTGGGGATCGCCCACGATCACCAAAGATGGCGTGACTGTGGCGAAGGAGATCGAGCTCGAGGACCGGTACGAGAACATGGGCGCCCAGATGGTGCGCGAAGTGGCCACGAAGACGTCCGAGGTCGCCGGTGACGGCACGACCACCGCGACGGTCCTCGCCGAGGCCATCTTCCGCGAAGGCCTCCGCAACGTCACGGCCGGGTCGAATCCGATGGGCATCAAGCGCGGCATCGACAAGTCGGTGAAGCTCGTGGTGGAGCAGCTGAAGAAGATGTCCAAGAGCGTGAAGGACCCGAAGGAGATCATGCAGGTCGCGACCATCTCCGCGAACGGCGACGAAGAGATCGGCAAGATCATCGCCGACGCCATGGACAAGGTCGGCAAGGACGGCACGATCACGGTCGAGGAAGCCAAGTCGATGGAGACGACCCTCGAAGTCGTCGAGGGGATGCAGTTCGACAAGGGCTATATCTCGCCGTACTTCGTCACGGACAAAGAAGGAATGGAGTGCGTTCTCGACGATCCGTACATCCTGATCTACGAGAAGAAGCTCTCCAACATGAAGGACCTCCTGCCGATCCTCGAGAAGGTGGCGCAGAAGGGCAAGCCGTTCCTCGTGATTGCCGAGGACGTCGAGGGCGAGGCGCTCGCGACCCTGGTCGTGAACAAGCTCCGCGGCACGCTGTC
>JANLXD010000367.1:0-3767 GCA_031364935.1 Candidatus Eiseniibacteriota bacterium | reverse complement strand
CGATCACCGGCGTGGCGCTGGAGCAGCCCTACCGCGTGTTCGCCTTCTACGACAAGAACGCGAACGATTCCTACGACGAGGAGCTGGACGTGCTCGCCGGGTACCCGGACCCGATCCGATTGACACCCGATCGCATCGTCGCGGATAGTGTCAACATCGTGGCGGTCGACCCGCGCGCGCCCGCCGTGCTCTCGGGCACGATCGCGGCGACCGACTCCACCGCGCGCTACCGGGTGGAGGCGCGCGGCACGGCCGATTCGACGGTGGCGAAGCGGGTCGAGCGCACCGGGCCGGGCGCGTTCACGCTGCGCGTGCCGGCGGGGTCGTGGACCCTCCGCGCGCTGCGCGTGCCGGGCACCGACGGGACGCCCCCCGCGCTCGAGGTACGGAACGGGGAAGTGTTCGATCTGAAGCCCGAGGAGGAGCGCCGCGGCCTCCTGTTCGACTTCCAGCCGCTGGAGGGGAAACGCCATGAGTGACCGTCCGGAGAGCCCGTTCCAGGGATTGGGCGTCGCGCTGGTCACGCCGTTCCAGCGCGGGGCGGTGGACGCGGAGGCGCTCGCCGCGCTGGCCCGCACGCTGATCGCGCGCGGAGTGCGGGCGCTCTATCCGTGCGGCTGCACCGGCGAGGCCACCTCGCTCACGCGCGAGGAGCGGACGCTGGTCATCCGCACCGTGCTGGAAGCCGCGAAGGGAAAGGCCGCCGTCATCGCGGGCACTGGCACCGCCGTGACCGAGGAGACGATCGAGCTGTCGCGCGAGGCGATCAAACTGGGTGTGGACGGCGTGATGGTGATCACGCCGTATTCGTGCCGGCCGACGCAGGAGGGGATCCTCGCCCATTACCGCGCCGTCGCCGACGCCATCGACCGCCCGATCGTCCTCTACAACGTTCCATCCCGCACCGGCGCGAACGTGCTCCCCGAGACGGTGGTGCGTCTGGCGGAGCATCCGCGGATCGCAGCGATCAAGGAGGCGAGCGGCTCCGTGGACCAGGCGAGCGCCATCCGCTCCCGATCCGATATCGCGATTCTCGCGGGGGACGACGCCCTCTACCTGCCGCTGCTCGCGGTTGGCGCGCGAGGAGTCGTCTCGGTGGCGGGGCATCTCGTGCCGGCCGAGATCGTCGCGATGGCCGACCACTTCCGCGCGGGCCGCGTGGCCGAAGCCGAGGCCGCGCACCGCCGGCTCTTCCCGCTCTTCCGCGCCCTCTTCCTCGAGACCAATCCGGCGCCTCTGAAGCACGCGCTCTCGGTGCTGGGCCTCACCTCGGCCGAGGTGCGCCTGCCGCTCGTCACGGTGCGCCCCGAGACCGCGCGCGCGGTCGAAGAGACCTTGGACGGCCTGGGTCTCCGCGCCCCGGCCCGCGCCGCGCACTGAGCGCGTGGCGGGCACCCCGGCACCTGTTCCCATCGTCCTCTACGGCGCCACCGGCCGGATGGGCCGCGCCATCCGCGCCGCGCTCGCGGGCGCGCCGGAATGGGCGCTCCGAGGCTGCGTCGCGCGAGGGCAGGACGAGGGGCTGGAGCCGCGACCGGACGGATGCGTCTGGGTCCGCTCGGAGGCACTGCCTGAAACGCTTTCGTCGCTTCCGCCCGACCTGGTCGTCATCGACGTGAGCCTCGCGACGGGAACCGAGCATCTGCTCGACGTGCTGGAGCGCACGCCGCGGGGCCTGGTCGCCGCGACCACGGGCCTCACGCCGGCGACCGAGGCGCGGATCGAGATGCTGGCGTCGCGCGTGGCCGTGATGCGCTCCCGGAATCTGAGCCTGGGGATCGCGGTGCTCTCGGCGCTTCTGCGCGATCTCCCGGCGGGAGCGCGCGGCGCCTACGACGCCGACGTCGTGGAGCATCACCACGCCGCGAAGAAGGACGCGCCCAGCGGGACGGCGTCCGTGCTCGCGGCGCTGCTCGCGGGCGTGGGCACCAACCGCCGCCCGGGCGGCGTCCGGATCCATTCCATCCGCGGCGGCACCGCGCCCGGCACCCACGAAATCGTGCTGAGCGGCGAGGGAGAAGTCCTCACGCTCGGCCACACCGTGCTCGACCGAGCCGTCTTCGCACGCGGCGCTCTTCGCGCGGCGCGCTACCTTCATCGGAAGCCGGCCGGGCTCTATTCGTTCGAAGACGCACTCACCGGAACCTAGGAGTCAGACCCGCATGCGCTTTTCCCAGGCCTTCATCCCGACGCTCAAGGAAGATCCCGCCGACGCCGAGCTGGTGAGCCACCGCCTGATGACGCGCGCGGGGATGCTCCGGAAGCACGCGGCGGGGATCTACAGCCTTCTCCCGATGGGGTGGCGCGCCGCGGCCAACGTGATGCGCCTCGTGCGCGAGGAATTGAACCGCGAGGGGGCGCAGGAGCTGTCGCTCCCCATCCTCATGCCGAGCGAGCTGTGGAAGGAGTCGGGGCGCTGGGAGAAGTACGGGAAGGAACTGTTTCGGCAGCGGGATCGCCACGATCGCGAGTACGCCGTGGGTCCGACGCATGAGGAGGCGGTGGTCGACCTGGTCCGGAGTCACGTCCGCTCGTACCGCGATCTCCCGCTCAACCTGTACCAGATCGGGGTGAAGTTCCGGGACGAGGTGCGGCCCCGCTTCGGGCTGATGCGCGCGCGCGAGTTCCTCATGAAGGACGGCTACTCGTTCCACGCCGACGAGAGCTCGCTGGAGGAGGGGTACGAGGCGATGCGCCGCGCCTACACCGCGATCTTCCGGCGGTGCGGCCTCTCGTTCGTCGTGGTCGAAGCCGACTCCGGCGCGATCGGCGGCGACGTGAACCACGAGTTCATGGTGACCGCCGAGTCGGGCGAGTCCGAGGTCTTCTCGTCGTCCTGCGGCTACGCCGCCTCCGCCGAGAGCGCCAAGTTCGCGCTCCCGCCGGCGCCGCACGAGCCCGAGGCCCCGATGGCCGAGCGCGAGACCCCGGGGAAGAAAACCGTCGAGGAGGTGGCGGCGTTCCTGGGCGTCACGAGCGACCGTTTGTTGAAGACGCTGGTCTTCTGGGCCGGCGGGGATCCCGTGCTCGCCGTCGTGCCGGGCGACCGCGAGCTGAACGAGGCCAAGCTGAGCCGCTACCTGGGCGGCGCGCCGGTGCGGCTCGCGACCGGCCCGGAGATCGAGCAGCTCACGGGCGGGCCGCTCGGCTTCACCGGCCCGGTCGGGCTGGAGTCGCGCATTCGCACGCTGTGGGATCCCTCGGTCCAGGAGGGGAAGAACTGGGTCGCTGGCGGAAACAAGAAGGACGTGCACCTCGTGAACGTGCGGATCGGCCGCGACGTGAAAGCGACCGAGCGCGCCGACGTCGCTACCGCGCGCCGCGGCGACCGCTGCCCGCGCTGCGGGGACGAGCTCTCCGTGACGCGCGGGATCGAGGTGGGGCACATTTTCAAGCTGGGCCTCCGATACTCCGACCCGATGGCCGCGCGATTCCTCGATCCCTCCGGCGCGGAGAAGACGATCGTGATGGGGACCTACGGCATCGGGATCACGCGCACGGTGGCCGCGGTGATCGAGCAGTCGCACGACGAGAACGGCATCATCTGGCCCATGCCGATCGCGCCGTTCCTGGTGCACGTGCTCCCCGTGAACCAGAAACACGAAGCCTCGCGCGAGACGGCCGAGGCCCTGGTCGCAGGGCTGGAGAAGCGGGGCGTTGACGTGCTCTACAACGACCGAGACCCCTTGAACCCCGACCTCTACAACGCCTCGCTCGCGGTCTGGGCTCCAGGAGCGTTCGTGAAGACGACCGTGAGCGCCGCTCCC
>JANLXD010000291.1:0-8613 GCA_031364935.1 Candidatus Eiseniibacteriota bacterium | reverse complement strand
GGCCGCGCTCGAGATGGCGGAGCAGTTCCTCTCCGACGATTTCGGGGTCCCGACCATCGCGGCGGAAGTGCCGGCGGGCTACGACGACGGAGAGCGCTTCCTCGAGGCCATGGGGTACCGCCGCCGCCGGCTCAGGTCCGGCGACGTCCGCTGGGTGAAACGCCTGACCCCCGAGTAAGCCGCTTCGGCACGGCCGCGCGGCTTTTCCTCGGCGCCCCTTTGGGCTCCGGAGTCGGTTCGGCTTTGGGCGCGGCCTTCGATTCGGCCGCGTGATTCACCCTCGCGATCAGCTCCTGGACGTCGAACGGCTTTCCGACCACGAAATCGACGCCGTGGTCGGCCACCATCTCCTCGCTGATCGTCGCGCCCCAGCCGGTCACCAGCCCCAGCACGATGCCCGAACGCCCCTCGTCGCGGACGACGCGAGCCACGTCCCATCCGCTGACGTCCGGCATCCCCAGATCCGTGAGCACGACGTCGAACTCGCCTCCTCGGAAGAGCGCCACGCCCTCGGCGCCCGTGGACGCCGTGGTCACTTCGTGCCCTTCCGTGCTGAGCGCCTCGTGAAGCAGGTTCAAGAGCTCGGCCTCGTCGTCCACGACCAGGATGCGCGCCGAGAAGCGGCGCGGGGGGCGCGCCTCGGGCGCCGCCTCCGGCTCCGCGTGCTCCGCGGACGGGAATCGCATCCGCACCGTGGTGCCCGTCTCGGCGCTGGTCTCGACCTCGATCGTTCCGTGGTGTCGCGTCACGATTCCGTACACCATGGAGAGTCCGAGGCCGGTGCCCGAGAGGCCCTTGGTGGTGAAGAAGGGCTCGAACATGCGGCTCCGGACTTCCTCGGACATTCCGGTACCGTTGTCCGATACCTCGATCACCGCGGCGTCCCCATCGGCGCGGCAGCGCACGGCGATGTGGCCACCCTGGGGCATGGCGTCCACCGCGTTGAAGATGAGGTTGGTCAGCGCCTCGCGGATCTCCGCCCGCGACCCCTTCATCGTGAGTGCTTCGCGGGCGTCGATGGAGACGTCCACCTTCACGCCTCGGCGCTCCGCCTCGTTCTTCCACTTCCCGCGGGTGATCTCGACGACCTCGGCCGCGATCTCCTTCAGGTCGAGCGGCTCGTGCGCGCGGTCCTCGCGCACGCGGCTGAACTGCTGGATGCGGCGCACGGCCTCGCCCCCATCCATCGCCGCCTGGCGAATGATGTTCAGCCCGGCGACCAGGATTGGCGTCTTGGTGCGCGTCATCAAGAGCTGTGTGCGGCCGAGGATAATGCCGAGGGTGTTGTTGAAGTCGTGGGCGACGCCGGCGGCCAGCTCGCCCAGCGCGCGCAGCTTCTCTCCACGAACCAATCGTTCTTGAAGATCCCGGAGCGCCGAGATATCGGTCACCAGGACCATCGTGGCGGGCTCGTTCTGGAAGATCAGCGGGGCGGCCTGCACCTCGACCGGGATCTGCCGCCCGACCGGCTGGATGATCTCCGTGGTCATCTGCGACTCCACGGCTTCGGGAGCAATGGTCGCGTCCCGGATCCGCTCCTGGGCCTCGCCGTCGAAAATCGAGAGCGGATCAAAGGCCGGGTGGAGAAGCTCGGATTCCATGCGGCCGGCCATCTGCGCGATAGCTCCGTTCGCGAAGACCGCCTTTCCGTCCTGCATGATCAGGATTCCCTGCGGGCTCGACTCCACCAGCACGCGGTACTTGGCCTCGGATTCGACCAGCGCGTGGGTCCGCGCCTCCACCGCCGCCTCGAGCGAAAGGTTCAGCCGGGCCAGGTTCTCGCGGCTGGCCAGAACCTCCGCCTGCTGGCGCTGCACCTCGTCGGCCATGCGGTCGAAGTGCCACGCCAGAATCTCCAGCTCGTCGCCCGTCGTCAGATTCAGGCGCTGCGAGTAGTCCCCCTTCGCCACGGCGCGCGTGGCCGAGACGAGGCGGCCGATGGGGCGCGTGATGCCGCCCGCCGCGGCCCGCGCCGCGAGGAGGCAGAGCATCGCCGCCAGGATCCCCGCCACGATGAGGTTCCGGCTCAAGGACGCGATCTCCTTGTCCAGGCTCTCGAGCGAGATGCCCACGCGCACGGTGCCCCACTTCACGCGATACCCCTCCACGTAGACGGGGAGCAGGATCTCCATGATTCGCGGATCGCGCGCCGTCGCGGGCGGGATGAACTTCCACTGCTCCTCGGTCACCACCTGGCTCGCGTAGTCGGCGGCGTCGCGTGGGGGCTGGCCGAAGGAATTCCGCACGCGGCTGTCGGCGGCGATCTGCCCTTCCTTGTCGTAGATCACGACGTAGGCGATCTCGCCTCCCGCCTGCGATCTGCGTGCCGCCTGGTTCAGCGCGATGTAGTTGTAGGAGAGGAGTGACGGAGTGGAAAGCCACGCGATACTCCGCGCCACCGCGAACCCGCGCTTCCGGGTCTCGCGCAAGAGCGAGTCGCTTTCGCTCCGGACCAGGAACGTGACGGCCGCGGCGACCAGAGCGACCACGATGATCCCGAAGGTGATGAAGATGCGGGTCTGGAGGCCGGTGTGCCGGCGCCGCGGCGCGTCAGCGGGTGACGCGGCGTCCGTCGTCATGCTCCGGCCCCGTGAAGCGAAGCTTCTCCATCTGAAGCGTCGAGATCCCGAGAGGGTTCATCTCCAGACCCGCCACGTCGTCCCGAATTCCGATGAAGCTGGCGGTGTGGTACAGCGGCACGAACGGCGCCGCCTTCAAGATCATCTCCTCCGCGCGGCGGTAGGCCGCCATGCGCTGGTCGGGATCGACCGAGTCGCGGGCGCGGTCCAAAAGCGAATCGACCTCGTGGTTGCGGAAGCCGAAGTAGTTGGTCGAGGAGCGCGAGTAGAAGAGCGCGCGCAGGAACGTATCGGGGTCCGGGATGTCCGCGACCCAGGAGAGCGCGAACAGGGGCGCTTTCCGGCCGGTGATCATGTTGTCCAGGGTCGCCCAGCTCTCGTAGCGGAGCGCGACCTTGATGCCGGCCTCGGCCAGCGACTGGACCATCACCGTGTCGGCCGCCCGCGAGTTGGTCGAGCTGTTCGATCTCCAGAGCGTGAGCATGGGAAGCGGATGGCGTTTGTCGTAGCCGGCCTGGGCGAGGAGCCCCTGGGCCGCGCGCACGTCGCGCATGTAGGCCTTCTGCACCGGCGCGTAGCCCGGAAGGCCCGGCGGCAGGATTCCCGTCGTGATCGACTTTCCCTCCGGCCTCGCGTTCAGCATCCCCTGACGGTCCATGGCCAGCGCGATGGCCTGCCGCACACGTGGGTCGTTCAGGGGCTTCATCCGCGTGTTCATCCCGATGAACGCGAGGCTCAGGTCGTTCCACCGGAGCACCGCGATCCCGGGGCGCGCGCGGAATTCCTCGATGCGGGCGATCGGGAGCTGGCTCAACGTGGCGTGTCCTTCCATCAGCGCCTCGGCGCCCTGCGCCGTCACGTCCCCGTGCGGCGCGTAGAACACGAGCGTGTCGATGCCCGGGCGGCCCATGAAGTAATCGCGGTTCCCCGCCAGCACCACCTGGCGCTCGTCGCGCCGGACGAACCGGAACGGTCCCGTTCCGACCGGCCTCCGTTCGAGAGCCTGCGGGCCGGAATCGGCGATCTCGCGCGGCACCGCGGACGTCTGGTCCAGCGCGAGCGCGGTCAGGAGCGAGCTGTAGGGACGGGCCAGCGTGATCTCCAGGCGCCTCTTGTCGAGGACGCGGATGCCGCGGATCCGTTTGGCCCGGCCGCTCGTGAACTCGGCCACGCCCGCGATCGCATCGAGATAATTGGCGGCGAGCCCTAAAGTGCGGAACGGCTCGCGGAAGACGCGCGTGAGTGAGTACTCGAAATCGCGCGCCGTTACTTCGCGCCCGTTGTGGAAGCGCACGCCGGGCCGGATGTGGAAAACATAGCGGAGTCCGTCGCGCGAGATCGTCCAGCTCTCGGCCACCTGCGGCGTCGGCTCCAGGTCGGAGGTGAGGCCCACGAGGGGGCTGTAGATCTGCGCGATGACGCATGACGCGTACGAGTCGGACGCGAGCGTGGGATCGAGGGTGTTCGGGTTCTCCTGGTAGAAGCGGAACACCGCGGGACCTTCGCCGTGGGAGGGAGGCGGCGCTCCGCCGCCGCGCGAGGCGCGGAAGTCGTCGCGCAGGCGCTCCACGGCAACCGGAATCCCGATCGCGAGGACGACCGCGATGACAGCCGATGCCACGAGAATCTGGGAGCCCTCGACGCGCAGACGGCGCGGCATGGATCGGTTTCCTTTCGTATGGCGCTTGGACGGACGCCGGGCTAAAGCGCTTGCTCTCGAGGAAGCTATCGGTAGAACGGGGCGGTTTCTTGAGAGGTGTCGGGGGGCTGGGACTGGTGAAGCGGGGCGCGTCTCGTCTGTAAATTATTGTGGGGTATGTGTTTGTGCGGCAGTCTGAGCGGACGTAATCGCCAATGTTACGGCGATTGTTACGGCGGCGACTAGAGGTCCTCCCGCGCTGAGCCCCGCCCGCGCTTCAATTCGCTCCGCCGGCGTTTGTCGGCCAGCCTCGTCTCCTTGGCCGCGCGCGGCTTGGCCGTGGGGCGGCGGCGCTTCCGCGGCGCGAGCGCCGCCGCGACCAGACGGCGCAGGCGCTCCACGGCGGCCGTCCGGTTTCCGCGCTGCGTTCGCTCCGTCTGGCTGGTCGCGCGCAGAGTCCCGTCGTCGTGGATCCGCTTACCGAGCGCGGCGCGAAGACGCTCGCGCTGCTCGGCCGTCACGGCCGTCGAGGACTCGAGATCCCAGAGCGCCTCGACCTTGGTCTCGACCTTGTTGACGTTCTGCCCGCCGGGGCCACCGGCGCGCGAGGTGCGGAAGACGATCTCGCGGAGGGGCGGGATCACGGCGCCGTGCTCCGGAGAAGGGGCCGAATCATGGGTGAAGGGGTCGCAGAGCGGGCAGCTCGCGCTGGATCGGCTCCCAGGTGACGACCACGTCGCTCCCGTCCACCAGGAGATTCACTTCGCTCCGCACACCGAATTCCGGGAAGTAGACTCCCGGCTCCACCGACACCAGCGTGCCGTCCAGAAGCCGCCGCTCGTCGCGCGTCTCGAAATTGTCGAGATGGACGCCGTTCGCGTGGACCTCCCGGCCGATCGAATGCCCCGTCCGGTGCAGGAAGTGCGCGCCCAGGCCCCGCGAGGTGATCACTTCGCGCGCCGCGTCGTCCACGTCGGCACCGCGCACCGGCGTGCGGGCGCTCAGCGCCTGGCGCACGCGGGCGATCGCGGCGTCGCGGGCGTCGCGCACGGCCGCGAAGGCCGCGCGGTGGCGCTCCGGAGGGGTCGGCCCCAGCCACGCCACCTGCGTGTAGTCGGCGTAGATCGCGTCCGGCGCGTTCCGCTTGGCCCAGAGGTCGATCAGGAGAAAGTCCCCGTCGCCGAGCGGGACGTCCGTTGCGGGTGAGGTGCTGAAATGGGGATCGCCGGAGTGCTCGTTCACGGCCACGGTCGGCGGGTCGCTCGAAATCAGCCCCTCCGCGGCCACGCGCTCGATCAGGAAGCGCTGCAGCGAGACCTCGGTGAGGGGCGCCGGACCGCGCGCGCGCTCGAATGCCGCGGCCAGAATGCCGCTCAGGATGCGGCCGGTGCGAATGTGGTCCCGGCGCGCCTCCGGATCCAGCGTCCCGTCGAAGCGCTGCGCGAGGTCGGCCGAGGAGACGACGTGCGCTCCCGCCGCGCGCACCTGCTCGACTGTTCCCGCGTCCACGCGCGACACGTACGGAAGCCGCGCCGCCGGCGAGTACTCCATCGCGATCGCGGGCGCGTGCCCGCTCTCCCGCGCATGCCCCGCCACGGCGTCACGCACGAGGACTTCGATGCCGCGGTCCAGTTCCTCCCACGTGAGGTACACCGTCGCGCTTCCCGGCAGATGATCGAGCGAGCGGGGCTCGATCCTGTGCACCAGCTTCCGCGGCTCGCCCCGCGCGGGGATCAAGTAGAACCAGCGCCGTGTGGTCTTCGCGGCGTTGGGCGCCGCCTCCATGCCGAGCACCGCGCGCGCGATCGGGTTGGTGCCGTGGAAATCGAAGAGGAGCCAGGCCGCGAGGCCGTCCTCCCGGATCGCCTCCTGCACCCGTGCCACGAGCGGCCTGCTCATCCGCCCGCGTCCTGGCGCAGCCGGCGCATCGCCTCGTCGCGCAGCTCCGCGATCCCCTCGCGCTGTCCCGCGGAGACCAGCGCCGCGCCTGGATAGCGCGCGCGAAGCCCGAAGCGCTCTTCGTCGGGAATCGCGTCAATCTTGTTGAAGACCAGAAGGCGAGGGAGCGAGAGCGCCCCCAGCGATTCCAGGACGCTCTCGACCGCCTCGATGTGCCCGTCGGGATCGCGCTCGGTGGCGTCCACCACGTGGAGCAGGAGGTCGGCCTCCAGCACTTCCTCCAACGTCGCGCGGAACGAGGCGATCAGGTCCGGCGGGAGCTTCCGGATGAACCCGACCGTATCGGTGAGGAGCGCTCGGTTCTTCCCTTCCGCCGCGAACGCGCGCGTGGTGGGATCGAGCGTGGCGAAGAGCATGTTCTCCACGTAGACGGTGGCGCGGGTCATCGCGTTGAAGAGGGTCGACTTGCCTGCGTTGGTGTAGCCCACCAGCGAGACCTTGAAGCAGTCGCGGCGCCCCTTCCGTTGCACGCGGCGCTCGCGCACGACGCCCTGGAGCTCGCGCTTCAGCTTGCCGATGCGGTCGCGAATGCGGCGGCGGTCCACTTCGAGCTGGGTTTCGCCGGGTCCACGCGTCCCGATGCCGCCGCCCAGTCGGCCCAGGTGCTCCCACATGCGAGTCAGCCGCGGGAGCATGTATTCGAGCTGCGCCAGCTCCACCTGGAGGCGCGCCTCACGCGTGCGCGCGCGGCGCGCGAAGATGTCGAGGATGAGGCCGCTCCGGTCGACCACCTTCAGCTCCAGCTCTTCCTGGAGATTTCGGGACTGCGCGGGGGAGAGGTCGTCGTCCACCAGGAGGAGCGTGGCCTTGAGCTCCGCGGCCAGCTCGCGCACTTCGTCGATCTTCCCCTTGCCCAGGAAGGTCGAGGCGCGCACCGACCCGCGGCGCTGGAGCACTTCGGCCACGACGCGCGCGCCGGCGGTCTCGGCGAGGAGCCGCAGCTCGGTCAGCTCTTCGCCCGGGCGCGCGCCGCGCGCGGAGCGTCCCGCGAGCACGGCCCGCTCGCCGTCGGCCCTGGGTTTCGCCCGCATCCGCGTCGCTCGCGCTACGCGGGCGCGATCTCCAGCTCGTAGGGGATGTCGGTCAGGTTCTCGACCGTGCCGTCGGGCTTCACCCAGATCACGTCCTCGATCCGGATGCCGACGTCGCGGGAAGGATAGTAGAGGCCCGGCTCGACGGTGAAGAGGGCGCCGGCCTCGATCCGGTCCTTGTTCGCGAGGCTGCCGCTCAGGTTCGGGCGCTCGTGCACCTCCAGGCCGATCCCGTGCCCCAGCCCGTGCACGTAGCCCTCCTCCAGCCGCTCGTCCTGGCGGATCGTCTTGTGCCCGCGCTCCTCGAAGAGGTCGCAGACCCTCTCCTGGTAGGAACGGCCCGGCGCGCCCACGTGGATCGTCTCCACCGTGCGGTCCACCGCTTCCCGGACCAGATTGTGCAGCTCTTTCAGCTCGTCCGGCGCCCGGCCGACGCAGATGGTGCGCGTCACGTCGAAGTAGTAGCCCCCGCCGCTCTGCGCGGGGTAGAGGTCGATGACGATCGGCTTTCCTTCCACCAGGACGTCGGCGTCGTTCCCGGAGTTGTGCGGCACCCCGGCGTCGCGCCCCATGGCGATGATGTTTCCGTGCGGCTCCTCGAGGCCCGCGTCGAAGAAGACGCGGCGCACCTCGGCCCGCAGACGGCCGATCGTGACCCAGCCGGTCGAGTCCTTGAGCTTCTTCCCTTCAAGCTTGCCGCCCTGGATGACCTGGCGAACCCGCTCGAACGCCTTCTCGCACACGCGCGCCACTTCGCGCACCGCCACGATCTCGTGATCATCCTTGGTGAGCCGCGCCTGGTAGAAGAGGCCGGGGTCGCCGTCTTCCGCCAGCGCGACGCCCGGGACCAGCTCGCGCAGCCGGTTCAGAATGTGGTAGCCGCGCCCCACGTCCATGATGCCGCCGATCAGCACCTTGCCCGAAGCGACGTCGAGCTTCTGGAACACCTTCTCCAAGAGTCGCGCCTGCGCGCGCACGGTCGACTGCTCCTGCTCGAGAATCTTGGAGTAGGCGAAGTCGCCGTACTCCGCCCGCTCGAAGCCCGTCTCCTCGGCCGCGTCGCGCTCCATGCCTCCGTGGAGCAGGAATGGCTTCGCGTCGGGCCGGAGCACGATCATTCCCGTGGAGAGGTGCGCCGCCGGAGGTCCGGCGAGATAGCGAAACGTGGGATTGGGAAACTCGCCCTTCAGGACGACCGCGGCCGCCAGTCCGCGCTCGCGGAGCAGCACGTCGATATCACGCTTCATGGTTGTCTCCCACGCCGGCGGCGGCGATCAGGTGCGGAACAGCACGGCCTCGTTGGAGAAGAGCCGCACCGCGATGAGGAGCATGATGGCCCCGAGGGCGCATGTCGTGCCGATGGCCGTGAGGGCGTGCATCATGTTCACCGTGTCGGTGAGGATCT
>JANLXD010000201.1:0-16827 GCA_031364935.1 Candidatus Eiseniibacteriota bacterium | reverse complement strand
CGGCGTACCTCTCCCCTATACTGAACCCCAGGGCAAAGGTTTCGCACGCGTATCGTTTTAGACTATCACCCGCCCCACCGTGGTTCAACCAATCGGAGCCCATCTGACAACGAGTTACGTCGATCTTCGGAGCGACACCGTGACCCGTCCGACCGCCGCCATGCGGCGCGCGATGGCGGACGCCGAAGTGGGCGACGACGTCTTCGAGGACGATCCCACCGTCCGCATCCTCGAGCAGGAGACCGCGGCGATCCTGGGCAAGGAGGCCGCGCTCTTCGTCCCGAGCGGATGCATGGGGAACGAGACCGCGGTGGCCGTAAGCACGCGACGCGGCGACGCGATCCTCCTCGACCGGGACAGCCACCTCGTCTACCACGAGAGCGCCGCGGTCACCGAGCTTCTGGGCCGCCGCTATCGCTTCGTGATCGGGGATCGCGGTCGTCTGGCGCCGGAGCAGGTGGCGCGCTCGCTCGTGGGCCCCGAGCCGCTCGGGCTGGTCTCGCTGGAGCAGACCCACAACTGGGGCAACGGCGCCATCTATCCGCTGCCCCGGCTCCGGGCCGTGCGGGAGGCGGCGCGAGCGATCGGGCTGCCCGTCCATCTGGACGGCGCCCGGCTCTGGAACGCGAGCGCGGCCACCGGGATCGCTCCCGCCGAATACGCGGCGTGCGCGGACACGGTGATGGTGTGCTACTCGAAGGCGCTCGGAGCTCCGATCGGCTCGGCGGTGGCGGGGACCGCCGCCATGATTCGCGAGGCGCGCGAGGTCCGGAGCATGTTCGGGGGCGCGATGCGCCAGGTGGGGATCATCGCCGCGGCCGCGCTCCACGCCCTCCGCCATCATCGCGACCGGCTGCCCGAAGATCACGTGCGGGCGCGGCGGCTGGCGGCGGCGATCGCGGAGATCCCGGGTGTGCTCCTGGATCCCGCCCAGGTCGAGAGCAACATCGTGATCGCCGAGCTGGAGGACGGCGTCGCGCGGCTTCCGCGCTTTCTCTCGAGCCTGGAGGACCAGGGCGTCCTCGTTGTCGATTTCGGCGGGCCCGGACGCTTCCGCGCGGTGACGCACCTGGACGTGGACGACGCCGGCATCGATCGGGCGATCGCCGCGATCCGCGTGGCCGCCGGCGCGGTCGCGGCGCGATGAGCCCTGGCGCGGAGCCCGCGCCCGGCACCCTCTACCTGGTGGGGACGCCGATCGGAAACGTGGAGGACCTCTCCCCCCGCGCGCAGCGGCTCCTGGGCGCCGTGGACGTGATCGCCGCCGAGGACACGCGGCACACGAAGGGTCTCCTCGACCGCTTCGGGATCCGGCGTCCGATGGTTTCCTACCACGACCACAACAAGGACTCGCGGACGCCGGAGCTGATCGAAATGCTCCAGGGCGGCGCTTCGGTCGCCGTCGTCTCGGACGCCGGCTCTCCCGGCATCTCCGATCCCGCGTTCACGCTCGTGCGGGCCGCTGCGGCCGCGGGGCTCTTGGTGGTGCCCGTGCCCGGTCCCTCCAGCGCAATCTGCGCGCTCGAAGTGTCGGGGCTTCCGACCGACCGCTTCAGCTTCGAGGGGTTTCTCCCCCGAAAGGCCGGCCGGCGCCAGGCTCGGATCGAAGAGTTGCGCGACGATCCTCGGACCCTCATTTTCTTCGAGTCGCCGCACCGGCTGCGCGCGGCGCTCGCCGACCTGGCGAAAGGGCTGGGCGACCGACCGGCGTCCTTGTCGCGCGAGCTCACGAAGAAATTCGAGGAGACGCGCCGCGGGTCCCTGCGCTCGCTGCTCGCCTGGATCGAGGCCACGCCGCCGCGGGGTGAGTTCGTGCTGGTGGTGGGCGGCGCTGCGCGAGCGCGCGCCGGGGACGAAGACGACGCGCGCGCCGCGGACAAAGACGAACGCGACGAAGACGGCGCCGAAGATGAGCGCGCGGAATGAGCCGAGGACTTGGGGGGCGCCGATGACGGACGCGTGGAAGGAGCATGGCCGGTCCTGGTTTCTGCCGCTCGCCCGCTGGCTGGCCGCGCGGGGCGTTTCGCCCGACGCGGTCACGATCGCCGGGCTCGCCCTCTCCCTCCTCGCGGCTCTTTTCTTCGCGCGCGGCGACTTTCTGGGCGCGGGCATCCTCGTGGCGCTGACGGGGCTGTGCGACATGCTCGACGGGGACATGGCGCGCATGACCGGGGCTGCCAACCCCTTCGGAGCCTTTCTCGACTCCACCCTGGACCGCGCGGGGGAGGGCGCCCTCTACGCGGGGATCGCGACCTACTACTTCACGCGCACCGTCGGCGGCGTCTGGCTCAAGGCCGAGGAAGCCGGGGCGCGCTTCGGCGATCCCGACGGGCACACGCTCGCCGTGCTCGCGCTGGCGACGCTCATTCTCTCGTTCCTGGTCTCGTACACGCGCGCGCGAGCGGAGGGGCTGGGGATGGACTGCAAGGTCGGGATCATGGAGCGCCCCGAGCGCCTTCTGGTGCTCCTCGCCGGCGCGCTCCTGGGGCCGCGCTTCATGCCCGGCGCGCTCGGCGTCCTCTTCCTTTTGACCCTCGTCACTGTGCTCCAGCGCGTGTATCATGTCCGCCGATTGACGATCCGGCGGCCTACGGAGGCAGACCACCCATGAGCAAGATTCGCGTCGGGATCATCGGCGTCGGCAACTGCGCGTCGTCCCTGGTGCAGGGCGTGCACTACTACAAGAACGCCAAGGACTCGGACTTCGTGCCGGGCCTGATGCACGTGAACCTGGGCGGTTATCACATCCGCGACATCGAGTTCAGCGCCGCCATCGACATCGACAAGAACAAGGTCGGCCGCGACCTCTCGGAAGCCATCTACACGTGGCCGAACAACACCTACAAGTTCGCCGACGTTCCGCGAAGCGGCGTCCCCGTGGCGCGCGGCATGACGCACGACGGACTGGGTCTGTACCTCTCCAAGATCATCCACAAAGCGCCCGGCTCCACGGCGGACATCGTCCGCCTGTTGAAGGAGACGAAGACCGACGTCGTCGTGAACTATCTCCCCGTCGGCAGCGAGGAAGCCACCAAGTGGTACGTGGAGCAGATCCTCGAGGCGGGGTGCGCGTTCGTGAACGCGATCCCGGTCTTCATCGCGCGCGAGAAGTACTGGCAGCGCCGGTTCGAGCAGAAGAAGCTCCCCGTGATCGGCGACGACATCAAGTCGCAGGTGGGCGCGACCATCGTCCATCGGGTGCTGGCGCGGCTCTTCCGCGAGCGCGGCGTGCGGCTGGAACGCACCAGCCAGCTCAACGTGGGCGGGAACACCGACTTCTTGAACATGCTCGAGCGCACGCGGCTCGAGTCGAAGAAGATCTCCAAGACCAACGCCGTCACCTCGATGCTCGATTACGACATGGGCGAGAAGAACGTCCACATCGGCCCGAGCGACTACGTGGAATGGCTGGACGACCGGAAGTGGGCCTACATCCGGCTCGAAGGGCGGACCTTCGGCGACGTGCCGCTGAACATCGAGTTGAAGCTGGAGGTGTGGGACTCGCCCAACTCGGCGGGCGTGATCATCGACTCGGTGCGCTGCGCGAAGCTGGCCCTGGACAATGGGCTCTCCGGCGCGCTGATCGAGCCGAGCGCCTACTTCAAGAAATCCCCGCCGATCCAGTACCCGGATGATCAGGCCCGGCAGATGGTGGAAGACTTCATCGCGAAATACGGCCACAAAAGAGCGAAAGCGAAGGCCGCGGACGAGACCAAGCGCGTGCGCGCCCCCCGCGGCAAGCTGAAGCGCGCGGCGCGGCGAAGCACCTAGTCCCCGGTCCCGGCCCGGTCTCGGTACACGGCGGATGCGGGGACTCCTCCTCACGCTGGAGGGGATCGAGGGGTCCGGGAAATCCACCCAGGCCGCGACCCTCGCCGATGCCCTGAGGGTCGGCGGCGTCCCGGTGGTCCTGACCCGCGAGCCGGGGGGCGTTCCCCTCGCCGAAACCATCCGTGGTCTGCTACTTAGCCCCGACTCGGGGCCTATCCAACCACTCACGGAACTGCTACTCTTTGTAGGGGCACGGGCCGAGCACGTGGCCGCGAAGATTCGGCCGGCGATCGAAGCCGGTCAAGTTGTTATATGTGATCGATTTACTGACGCCACCCTGGCTTATCAGGGAGGGGGGCGCTCCGTTCCCGACGATCTGCTCCGGCGCCTGAACTCGTTGTCCACGGGCGAATTGACGCCGGATCGGACGTATCTCCTCGATGTTCCGGTATCGCTCGGGGTCGAGCGGGCCGACAAGAGGAGTGGGGCGGCGGGCAGGGACCGCATCGAGCGCGCGAGCGCCGAATTTTTCGAGGCGGTTCGGCGGCGGTATCTGGAGTTGGCCCGGCAGGAGCCTGGGCGGTTTCTCCTTCTTCGGGGTAATGATCCGATAGACGACGTGGCGCGTCTAATCATCGACGACGCGTGGTCCCTGATACGCAGCCGGGCGCTCCCGTTCGACGGGGGGCCAAATCCGAGGAACCCGAAATGAATCGCAGGCAAATCTTCGCGGTGGTTGTCATCGTCACGGCGCTCATTTCCGGCACCTGGGCCGTGGGCCGCGTCCAGGAATCGACGGACAACACCTACTCCAATATCGAGCGGTTCATCCAGGTTCTCACGAAGGTGCGGGACCACTACGTCGAGCCGGTCACCAGCGACAAGCTGATGGACTCGGCGATCCGCGGGATGCTCCGGACGCTCGACCCCTACTCGCAGTACCTGGACAAGGACGAAGCCCAGCGGCTCGAGACCACCACCCACGGCGCCTTCGGCGGGATCGGCATCTCCATCGGCATCCGCGACGGCTGGGTCACCGTGATCTCGCCGATCGAAGGGACTCCGGCCTGGCGCGCGGGGATCCAGGGCGGCGACCGCATCATCAAGATCGACGGCACCTCCACCGAGGGCCTCTCGCTCGACGACGCCATGAAGAAGATGCGCGGCGAGAAGGGAACGCCCGTCGTGCTCACCATGTTCCGCGAGGGGCGGGACAAGCCGATCGATTTCACGATCATCCGCGACATCATCCAGATCAAGAGCGTCCCGTACTCCGGGATTCTTTCGAACGGGGTCGGCTACATCCGGCTCTCCAATTTCTCCGAGCGGAGCCGCGAGGAGATCGACGCGGCCCTGGCGAAGATCGAGAAGGAGAACCCGAAGGGGCTGATCCTGGATCTCAGGTATAACCCGGGCGGCCTTCTGTCCCAGGCCGTCGAGGTGTCCGAGGAGTTCGCCCCGCGCGGCAAGAAGGTCGTCTACACCCGCGGGCGCGATCCCTCGCAGAACAAGGACTTCTTCTCCTCGTCCGACCAGCCGCACAGCCGCTATCCGCTGGTGGTGCTGGTGAACCAGTACACGGCCAGCGCCTCGGAGATCGTCTCGGGCGCCGTGCAGGACCTGGACCTGGGCCTGGTGGCCGGGCAGACCACGTTCGGCAAGGGGCTGGTGCAGACCGTGATTCCGCTCACGCGCAGCGTGAAGGGTCCCAAGCTCAAGCTGACGACGGCCAAGTACTACACGCCCAGCGGCCGCTGCATCCAGAAGGACGAGCAGCTCAAGGATGGCGCCCTGGCCTCGGCGGACGACGAGGAAGGGGACACCCCGGCGCTCCCCGACTCCATGAAGACGAACAAGCCGAAGCCCGAGTACCACACGGAAATGGGCCGCGTCGTGTTCGGCGGCGGCGGGATCACTCCCGACGTCGAGCTGGACGAGGTGAAGTTCCCGCGCATGGTGGAAGATCTCGAGTCGAAGCAGCTCTTCTTCAAGTACGCGGTCAAGTACGCGGCGAAGCACTCCGGGGCTCCGGCCAAGTACGCGATCACCCCCGCGATCCGCGAGGACTTCGTCCAGCTTCTCAAGTTCGAGAAGTTCGACTACGACGCCGATTCGCTCCAGGCCGCCCAGCGCTTCGTGGACACGGGCCTCCGCCGGGAGCTGGCGCGCCGCTACGCCAACGACGAGGAGGCGTATCGCGTCGCGATCGAGGACGACGACCAGGTGCGCTCCGCGGCCGCCCTCTTCGAGAAGGCGCCGACCCTGCCCAAGCTGCTCGCGCTGGCGAGCGAGATTCACAGGACCCGGATGAGCGCGAAGAACCAGGAAACGCGCGTCCGCTGATCCGGATGCAAGCGGGTCCGATCCGAATCGAAGGCAACGTTCTACTCTCGCCGCTCTGCGGCGTGACGGACTCGCCGTTCCGTGGCCTCGCCAAGCGCCACGGAGCGGCGATGGTCTTTTGTGAGATGACGTCTTCGGACGGCCTGGTCCGGCACAATCCGAAGACCTACGAGTTGCTCGAATACCGCCCCGAGGAGCGCCCCGTCGGGGCGCAGCTCTGCGGCTCCGACCCGGCCGTCATGGCCGAGGCCGCGCGCATCTGCGAGGGGCTCGGCTTCGACACCCTGGATTTGAACTACGGCTGTCCCGTGCGGAAGGTGATCGCGCGCGACGCGGGGGCGGCCATGCTCACCGACATGGACCGGCTGGAGCGCGTCACCTCGGCCGTCGTGAACGCCGTGAAGCTCCCCGTGACCGCGAAAATCCGGATGGGATGGGACCAGAACTCGATCAATGCGCCGGACGTGGCGCGCGTGCTCGAGCGATCGGGCGTCCACTGGATCACCGTGCACGCGCGCTCGCGCACCGAGAAGTTCACGGGGAAGGCGCACTGGGAAGTGATCAAGATGGTGAAGGAGGCGACTACTCTCCCCGTGATCGGAAACGGCGACGTGAAGACCCCCGAGGACGCTCAGCGCATGGTCGCGGAGACGGGCTGCGACGCCGTCATGGTGGGTCGCGGGAGCTTTGGGAATCCCTGGCTCTTCGAGCGGGCGCAGCGGCTCCTGGACGGAGGCGATCCCGGTCCCGAGCCGGACGCGCGGGAGCGGATCGAGACCGCGATCGCGCACCTGCACGAGGTGGCCGCGAAGAAGGGGGACTACGCGGCCACGCTCATGCGGAAGCACGTGGCCTGGTACGTCCGCGGGCTCTACGACAACTCGACCCTCTGCCGCGAGGCGAACCACGCGAAGACCCCCGCCGAGACGGAGGCCCTGCTCCGCGCCTACCTCGATCGCCTGGAGCACGCGCCCGCGCTCCACGAGTGCGATGGATCCTTCGCGGTTACGTAAGCTGCTCGAACAGGTGCGCCGGGGTCGCGTGACCCCCCGCGCCGCTCTCGAAACCCTCGCCTCGCTCCCGTTCGAATCCACCCCGTCCGCCACGGTGGATCACCACCGCGGCATCCGCCAGCATCTCCCCGAGGTGGTCCTCTGCCAGGGGAAGAGCACCGGCCAGTGCGTGGAGATCGCGGGCGTCATCCTCGCGGCCAGCGGCCGCTGCCTCGCCACCCGCGCGAGCGAGGAGCAGGGGGAAGCGCTGGTGGCCGCGTTTCCCGGGGCCGAGTGGAACCGGCTCGCGCGCGCCGTGGTGCTGCGTCCTGCGCCGGCGGGCAGCGGCAGGCCAAAGCGGAAGAAGCCGACCGCGGGCGCGGCGCGCGGGAAGGGCGTGGCGCGCGGAACGTTCGTCCTGGTCGTGAGCGCCGGCACGTCCGATCTCCCGGTGGCCGAGGAAGCCGCGGTCACGCTTGAATTCATGGGGGTGCCCGCGCGCCGGGTGTACGATGCCGGTGTGGCCGGGATTCACCGCGTGCTCGCGCATTTGAAGTCGCTCCGCTCCGCGGCCGCCATCGTGGTCGTCGCGGGGATGGAGGGGGCGCTCGCCAGCGTGGTCGGCGGCCTCACTCCGCGCCCCGTGATCGCCGTCCCCACCAGCGTGGGCTACGGCGCCTCCTTCGGAGGGCTGGCCGCGCTCCTCGCGATGCTGAACTCCTGCGCCGCGGGCGTCACGGTGGTCAACATCGACAACGGATTCGGCGCGGGATACGCCGCCGGAGTCATCGCGCTCCAGTCGCGCCCCGGGAGCCCTGGAGGAAAGCCGTGAGCGTGGTCTACTTCGATCTGGTCGGGGGCGCGTCCGGGGACATGATCCTGGGCTCCCTGATCGCGGCCGGAGCGCCCCTCGAGGAGATCGATCGCCGCTTACGCGCCCTCCCGCTCGAGGGGTTCACTCTCGCGGCCGGAAGCGCGATGCGGCACGGCTTCGAGGCCTTTCAGCTTCAGGTCGAGACCCGCGAGACCAAATCGCACCGCCACTTCACGGAGATCCGCCGCCTCCTCTCCGACGCCAAGCTTCCCGAACGCGTCTACCGCCGAGCCCTGGGCACCTTCGAGCGGCTGGGGAAGGCCGAGGCCGAGGCGCACCATGTCCCACTCGAGAAAGTCCACTTCCACGAGGTGGGCGCGATCGACGCCCTGGTGGACGTGGTCGGCACCGCGTGGGCGCTCGAGCTGCTCGACGTGGCGCGCTGCCATGCCTCCGTCGTGCCGCAGGGGCGCGGCCTGGTGCGCGCCGCCCACGGCACGCTGCCCGTCCCGGCGCCCGCGACGCTTCGCCTCCTCGAGGGGGTGCCGGTGCGGATGCTCGACATCGAAGCCGAGCTGACGACGCCCACCGGCGCGGCGCTCATCACCTCGCTCTGCGACACCATCGGCGAGCCGGTCGGGATGCGCCTCGGAAAAGTGGGCGTGGCCACGGGCACGCGTGATCTGGCGGAGCGCCCCAACATCGTTCGCGCGCTCGTCGGAGAGCCGCTGGACCCCGTGGGATCGGGCGCGGTGGACGTGATCGAGTCCACCATCGACGACATGAACCCCCAGCTCTACGGCCACCTGACCGAGACGCTCTTCGAGGCCGGGGCCGTGGAGGTCTACCTCACGCCGGTCCAGATGAAGAAGGGGCGGCCCGGCGTGCTCGTCACCGCGATCGCCGATCCGCGGCGCTCGCTCCAGGTCGCGGAGCGGCTCTTCGCAGAGTCCACCACGCTCGGCCTGCGCGTGCGGCGCGAGGGGCGGATGGAGCTTCGCCGCTCCATCACCGAAGTGGCCACCCCGCTCGGAACGGTGCGGGTGAAGACCGCGATCCTTCCGAGCGGCGAAGAGCGGCGCGTCCCGGAGTACGAGGATCTCCGCCGGCTCGCGCGCGAGAGCGGCCGCCCGCTGGTCGAGGTCATGGAAACCGTGCGCGCCACCCTGGGCGAGGGCGCCGGCGCGGGCACGTGATCCGGCTTCACGGGGCGTCCCTCGCGGTCCGGGACGACGCGGGCCGCCCCCGAACGTTGCTTCATCCCACCGACCTCTCGCTGGCTCCCGGAGAGCGCCGCCTGATCCTCGGCTCCAACGGCTCCGGCAAG
The DNA here is from genome assembly GCA_031364935.1 of Candidatus Eiseniibacteriota bacterium. Taxonomy (GTDB): domain Bacteria; phylum Eisenbacteria; class RBG-16-71-46; order SZUA-252; family SZUA-252; genus DASQJL01. The sequence continues at coordinate 7,580 of JANLXD010000201.1, read as the reverse complement.
ACCTCGCTCCTCCGCCTCATGGCCGGACTGACGGCTCCGTCGTCGGGCTCCGTGCTGGTGGACGGCGTCCCGATCCACGGGCCGGCCGCGCGCGGCACGGGGCATTCGTGGGGCGGGGCCGCGTCGCTCTGGCCCCGCGTGGCCGTCGTCTTCGAGGAGCCCGACCCGCAGTTTTTGGCGGAGACGGTGGAAGCGGAGATCTCCTTCGGACTCGAGTCGATGGCGCTGCCCGCCCACGAGACGCGCGAGCGGGTGGCGGCGGCGCTGGAAGCCCACGGGCTCACGGCGCTCGCCGCGCGCGACCCGCGCACGCTGAGCGCGGGGGAGAAGACCCGCACCCTTCTCGCGGCCGCTCTCGCCGCGCGCCCTTCGGCGCTTCTTCTCGATCAGTGCTTCGCCCACCTGGATCCGGCCGCGCGTCGCGCCGAGGAGATCGGGATCGCGGCGGAGGCGCGCGGCGGGAAGCTGGGTGTGCTTCGCGCGAGCCAGGAACAGGACTCCGCTCCGGGCGAGCGCCTCCACTGGCTGGACCAGGGCGTCCTGCGCGACGTGGGCGGGCTCACCCCCGCGGCGGTGCTCGCGGCCCGCGCGGCGCCGCTGCCGCTGGCTCTCCGCGCGTCCGCCGCGCTCGCGCTGGACGGACGCTGGAGCGGTCCTCTCACGGCGTCGGTGGGGGAATTTCTCGCCGCGCTGGGGCGGATGGAGCCCGGCGCGCGGGCGATGCAGCGGGCGCGTGGGGCGCACTCGGCGGGAGGGCGCGTCGCGCCGGCGGGCGGTGGCGCTCCCCTCCTCGCGCTCCGCGGGGTGTCCTGGGCTCCGTCGCGCGGCTCCGCACCCGTCGTGGAAGACGTGTCGTTCGAAGTCGGCGCGGGAGAGGTCGTGGCGCTCGTCGGTGCAAGCGGAGCGGGGAAGAGCACCCTGCTCCACCTCGCGGCCGGCCTCCGCGCTCCGACGACCGGCTCGGTGGAGCGGGCCCAGCCCGCCGTGAAGCGGACGCCGGGAGTCATGCTCGCATTGGAGTATCCCGAGCGGCAGCTCTTCGCCCGCAGCGTGGCCGAAGACGTGGCCGCGTCCCTTTGGATCGAAGGGGTGCCGGCCGAGGAGCGCGCCCGGCGGGCGGCGCGCGCGCTCCGCGAGGTGGACCTGGACCCCGAGCGCTTCGCCGACCGCGTCCCCGGGACTCTGAGCGAAGGGGAGAAGCGTCGCGCGGCCCTGGCGTCCTTTCTGATCGACCCGCCGCTGGTGCTTCTCTGGGACGAGCCGACCGCGGGGCTCGATCCGGACGGGCGGCGAGCGCTCCGCGCCTGCCTCGCGAGACTTCGAGAAAGGGGACGCGCGGTCCTGCTCGCGAGCCACGACCTCGACTTCGTGACGGGCACGGCGGATCGCGTGCTGGTGCTCGGCCGGGACGCGGGCGCTCCCGGGAGGCTATTGGGCGTAGGGGATCCCGGCGCTGTCTGGCGGGACGACGCACTTCTCTCGCGGGCAGATCTCCCGGCGCCGGAGGCTTTCCTGCTCGCGCGCGCCCTCGAGGATTGCGGCTGGCTTCCGCCGGGCGCGACGGCGGATGGCGACTCGCTCGTTCTCGCCCTTTCGCGCGCGGTGGCCCCGCTGTCAAGTTGACACGCGGGACGCGAGCCGGTAGAACCTCGGGGATCGCCATCCGCCGTTCGCCGCGCCGGCGGCGCCACCCGGAAACCAGGAGGAAACCATGAGACGCCTGTACGCGCTGGCCGCGCTGGCCGCGCTCCTGCTCACGGCGTGCGCGCACATCGACTACGTCGGCCGGACTTATCCCCCGACAAACAAGGTCGACCTCTACTTCCACGAGAGCGACGTGGACGTGCCCTTCGAGGTGATGGGAACCGTCATCGCGCGCGCGCCCGATTTCATTGGCGCCGAGAAGCTCCAGAGGAAGCTCATGAAGAAGGCGGGAGAGAAGGGGGCGGACGCGGTGGTCATCACCGGACTGGAGCGCTACAAGACAGGCTCGAGCACCACCTACAACGAGGAGACCAAGGAGCGCCGGCGCGGCACCGTCACCGAGGGATCCAGCAGCACCAGCGACGAGAACGAAAAGGAGATCCGCGCTGTCTTCTTGAAGTACAAGAGGCGCTGACTCAGTCGCGCGAGGGAACTCAGTCCCGCGAAGCGTCGACCAGCCGCCAGCGGATCTTCCCGCCGGGCCCCACGTCGTACTTCAAGATAGCGTGCACCAGGTAGTGCCCGTCCTCGGCCGGAGCGTAGACGTACCGGCCCGGGAGCAGGATGACCCCGTCCCGGTCGTAGAACTTCATCGTCCCGCCCATCGCCCCCTTCATCGGCAAGAGCGAGCTGTGCGCTTCGAGGTCGGAGCGGAGCTGGCTCACCGGATCGGTGAGGCCGGCTCGCTTCAGGAGCTGAATGTCGGCTTCCGTCAGAAACACGCCGCGCGCCGCCGCACGGTGTTCGGCCTCCTGGGCACGTGTCTCGGCCCGGCGCGCGCGCTCCTCGGCGCGCTGGACGGAAAACAACAGGACGGCATCCCCAATCAGAATCACGGCCAGTGCGGCGAACAGGAGAGTGCGGAATCGCCCCACTAGTCCCTCCACCGCGCGATGAAGAGATTCGTCTCGTGGGAGCCGGGTTCGGCCCGGTTGGAGGCCCAGACCAGGAATTTCCCGTCAGGGCTGAAGTGCGGGAAGCCGTCGAAGCCGGACGACGTGGTCACTCGCTCGGGCTCGCCGCCGCGCGTGTCGAGGAGCCAGAGGTCGAATTCGCGCGCGCCGGCGGCGCCCGCGTTCGAGGCGTAGATGATCCGCTTCCCGTCTGGATGGAAGGTCGGGCAGAAGTTCGCGGCCCCGTTCCCGGTGAGGCGCCGCTCGCCCGTTCCGTCGGCCCGCATCATGTACAGCTCCAGGGCGCCGGGCCGGATCAGCCCCTTCTTCAACAGGGCCTGATACTCCTCGAGGTCCTTTCCGAAGGGTCGGCTCGCGCGCCAGACGATCTGCGAGCAGTCGGGGCTGAAGAACGCGCCGCCGTCATAGCCGGGCGCGCGCGTCATCCGCTTCACCTGGCCCGCTTCGTCCATGACGTAGAGGTCCAGGTCGCCGTCGCGCGTGGAGGTGAAGATCAGCTTTCCGCCGCGGTGACACCACGTGGCCTCGGCGTCGTAGCCGGGCGACTCGGTGAGCCGCCGCGCGTTCGAGCCGTCGGGCGCCGCTTCCCAGATGTCGTAGGCGTCGTAGATGGCCCAGACGTACCCCTGGGAGAAGTCGGGTGGAGTCGGGCAGGAATCCGAGGCACCCTGGGTCGATGAGTAGATGATGCGGTCGGCTTCGGGGTAATCGAAGTAGCCGCACGTCGTCCGCCCCTTGCCGCTCGACACGCGCGCGACGACTCCGGACGCCAGATCCAGCACGTACTCCTGGTCGCAGCGCGCCCCGCGCGGCGTTGCCTGGAAGATCAGCCTGGTGCCGTCGGGACTGAAGTAGCCTTCGGCGTTTTCGCCGCCGAACGTGAGCTGTCGGATGTCGGTCAAGTGCCGCTCGCCGTCGAACGCCTTGCCGAACGGCTTTCCGGCCGCGACCTTGAACGCCGCCCCCGGTCGACCGACGTAGAAGGAGTCGATTCCGGCTGGAGCCCCGGCCGCCGCCGCCGCCGCGGCGCCATGCGGATTCGCCGCCGCCGCCGCCGCGGCGCTGTCCGCGGGCGCGCCTCCGTGCGCGTGATCCTGGGGCATCGCGGGGGCCGAAGCCTGCGCGACCGCGGTCGCGGCCTGCCCCATCTGCGCCCGGTCGCCCAGCACCGCCCGGAAGGTGATCGTCTCCTCGCCGCGCGTCACCGTGACTTCGACCGTCTGGCCGGGACGATGATCTTGAAGCGCGTAGCTCATGTCGTAGAGGTTCTCGATCCGCGTTCCGGCGATCGAGACCACCCGGTCGCCGCCGCGGATCCCCGCGCGCTCCGCGGGGCCGCCGGCCCGGACGTCGGCAAGCAGAACGCCGCCCCCCGCGCTCTCCATCGCCTTGAAGTCGGGCACCGTCCCGAGGTAGGCGCCGTAGCCGCGGCTGTCGCCCGTCATCGTCGGCGCGGCGTTCGACCGCGCGTAGGTCAGCCGGCGGTCGCGGACCGCGGCCCGCTGGACCAGAGCCTCGGTGAAGCGCGCGACGAGCGCCCCGCCCTCCACGTTGACCGTCTCCGGCTTGTCGTCCGGCGTGTGGTAGGCCTCGTGCGTGCCGGTGAAGAGATGGATCACCGGAATCCCCTTCGCGTAGAAGCTGGTCTGATCGGACGGACCGTAGCCGTCGCCGCGCGCCGCCACGTCCAGCTTGGTGGCCACCGCGGCGTCGCGCAGGAGGGAGGCCCACTCGGGGGCCGACTCCAGGCCCAGCGCGATCAGCGTGTTGTCGCGCAGGCGGCCCACCATGTCCAGGTTGACCATCGCCGCGATCTTGAGGAGCGGCACGGGCGGGTGCTCCACGAACCAGGAGGAGCCCGCCAGACCCACCTCCTCGCCCGAGAAGAGGGCGACCACGACCGTGCGATGCGTGGGGATGCGCGCGAGGCCCCTGCGGAGCGCCTCCGCGGCGATGAGCACGGCGGCATCGCCGGATGCGTTGTCGTCGGCGCCGTTGTGGATGGCGCGGTCGTTCGGGCGCATGGAGCTTTCGCCGCCGAAGCCGAGATGATCGTAGTGCGCGCCCACGATCACGAACTCGTCCTTGAGGCGTCCCTTGCCCGGGATCACGCCCGCCAGGTTCTCCGAGTCGACGTAATGGTCCTCGACCGCGATGCGACCGCGGACGGTCACGCCCGGGACGACCCGCGAGCGAGGCGTGAGGTCCCTGTCCACGCTCCGCTGGAAGGCCGCGAGATCGATCCCGCCGGACTGGAGCCAGCGGACCGCCGTGGCCGTCTTCACCTGGGCGACCGGAAGACCCGCCGGGCTCTCCGGGCCGTCGTTCTTGAGCGTGGGGACCTTGTCGACCTCCTCGTTCTGGAGCGGGCCGGTCGCGAAGATCACGGCGGCCGCGCCGCGCTCGCGGGCCTGGAGCGCCTTGTACCGAAGCGCCGACCAGCGGCTGGGCCGCTTCCCGTCGAACGGGGAGCCTTCGTCCTTCTCCTGCGGCTCGTAGCGGAGCATCAGGACCACTTTCCCCTTCAGATCCATCCCTTCGAATTCGCGATACCCGACCGGAGGCGCGTCGATCCCGTAGCCGACGAAGACCAGGGGCCCGGAGAACTCGCCGCTGGAGGAGAAGCCGAGCGGCGTCCATTCCTCGGTGGAGAGGCCGTCGATCCGGTTTCCCTCCGCGCGAACGACGCCCGTCTTGATCGGAAAGCGCTGGCGGTAGGAGCCGGCGAACGCGGGCTCGAGGTGGATTGCGCGCATCCGGCGCTCGATCCACCCGGCGGCGCGCGCGATTCCCGCGGTCCCGATGCCGCGCCCTTCCATCGAATCGGCCGCGAGCGCGAAAACGGCGTCATGGAAGAGAGCCGTGCGGCGCGGATCGGCGTGGGGCAGCGTGTCGGCCGCGAGGTTGGCCGCCGCTTTGGAGATCGCGTCCGCCGCGGCGGCGGTCGCGGCCGGCACGGCCGCGGCAGCGGCCGCCAGGCAGACAGCGGCCGTCCGAATGATCCATCGAGTGGCGGGGGTCACGATCTCATCGTACCACCCGGCGGGCGGGTCACCACAGAGCGCCGTGCTTCGCGACCGTCTCGCGCGCCGCATCGAGCGGGGCGGGCACGACGCGGCGGATGCGGGAGAGCGCGACACCCGGCTCCTGGACCCCGCGAGTCGCCTGGGCGCTCGTCGTGATCAGGTCGCCGGGACAGCGGACGATGGCGCCGACCGCGACCTTCGTCAGCGGCGCGCGCACGACCGCCGAGTCGCATTCGCCGGCTCTCGCCGTGACCGGGCCCAGGTAATAATCAATCCGGTTCCGAGCCAGCCAGCGCTCCAAGCCCTCCGCGCGGAGCCGGGCGTCGACGTCGAAATCTCCCATCAATCCGTCGGCGGGGACGATCCGAAGCGATGAGTAGTAGGCCAGGGCTCCCGGGTAGTCGAAGACCAGCACGCCGGCTCCGGGCGGGAGGTGGTCCTCCATCCAGCGCGCGAGCTGCACCGACCATCGATCGTAGGGCGTGGCTGGAAGAATCTGGATCACGAGCTGGTTGTGCGACGCGGCGTCCGCGTTCGCATAGCGCGCCCACCCTCGGACCAGCCCCCATAGAGCGAGCACGATGACCACCACGCCGACTGCCGCCCGAAGCACCCGCGGTTGGACGCGCCGCGAGAGCGCGTCCGCCCCGATCGAGAGCAGAAACGCGAGGAGGATGACCCCGGCGACGTAGTACCAGGACCAATGCGTGTGGTGGTCCGTGTAGACGGCGATGTAGATCGCGTGCGCCAAAACGCCGGCCGCCAGCGGTCCGAGCGCGAGGCGGCGCAGGCGCGGCGCGCCGCGCGCCAGATAGGGGCCCGCTGCCACGGCGCCCAGGAGCGTGATCAGCCCAAGCGTCCCTAGATTCCTGAGATTCGGACGGGCGATGGGGAAGGTCGACTTGATCGCCCCGCTGATCGGAACGAAGTGGCCGAAGACCGCCCGGTTCCACGCGAGATACGGAAGGGCGAGCACCAGCGCGGGCAGGGCGATCCATCCCAATGCAGCGACCCGTGCCGCCGGACGCCGCCCGGAGCTCCATGCGGCCGTCCCGGCCGCGGCCGCAACGAAGAAGACGTTGTCCAGCCGGGCGAGGAACGCGAGGCCGAGACAAATGCCCAGGAAAACCGCGTTTCGCCGCGATGGAGTCTCTAGAAATCGGATGAGGCGGAGGAGGCTCGCGAGAAGAAAGAATCCGTTCAGGTGGGCCTCGGAGCCATACATCCCGGTCAGGAAAAACGCGGCGAGAAGCGGAACCGCAAGGAGCGGCGATTGAATCCCGAGAGAGCGGGCCGCGGACCAGAAGAGCGCGATCGACCCCGCCGCGAGAGCCGCCTGGATCGCGAACACAATGCGGAGAGCGAGGTCCCGATCGCCGCCCGCGACGGCTTCCGCGGCGACGCAGGGCCCCATCCAGAGGGGGTGGTAGCCGTTCGTCGGCGTCACCTGGTTGAACGTGCTTCCGTGTCCGGCGGCGATGTTCCGGGCGACCTGCAGGTAGAAAAAGGAGTCGTCCGTGGGAAAGCGGCGGGGATGAAGCTGCGGCGGCAGCAGATAGGCCGCCCCTAGCATCAAGATCAGGATCGCCATCGGAAGCGGGCTGCGTCGGGGCATGCGCGGGGAAGTCTACAGGCCAGAACCGGCGCCTTGCCACACCCACCGGAGGTGTGGTATAATTCAACCTGCATCGCGTGAAGAGCGCGATGCTCGAGACCCTTGAAACTAGTTCCGTGAGGCTAGAAAGGGATCAGCCGGCCGTCGCCCCTTCCGCGACGGGCCGGCCCAAAGCACCCCTTTCCGGGCCGCAAGTTCCCGAAGAGGGGTTTTTTCATGCCCGCCGGAGGCGCCGTGGAGCAGGTCCGCGAGAAAACCGAGCTGATCGACGGGGAAGGACTGCGCCGGGCGATCTCCCGCATCGCGCACGAGATCATCGAG
>JANLXD010000199.1:0-4038 GCA_031364935.1 Candidatus Eiseniibacteriota bacterium | reverse complement strand
CTCGGCGTGACCGGGGGGATCGCCGCGTACAAGACGCCCGAGCTGGTCCGGGCGCTCAGCTCGCGCGGGGCTCGGGTCTCCGTCCTTCTCACCAAGACCGCCCGACGCTTCGTCACGGTCGACGCGCTGAAGGCGGTCACGCGCGGTCCGGTCCTGAGCGGCCTGTTCGAGAAGGACGCCCTGGGGACGGGGCCGTGGTTCGAGGGAGCGCCCCCGTCGCCGCTCGGCATGGCGCACATCGGACTCGCCCGCGAGGCCGATCTCTTCCTCGTCGCCCCCGCCACCGCCAACGCGATCGGAAAGCTGGCCCACGGGCTGGCCGACGACCTTCTCTCCACCGCCCTCCTCGCCACGCGCGCGCCGCTTCTGGTGGCGCCCGCGATGAACGTGGCGATGTGGGAGCACCCCGCCGTGCAGGCCAACGTGAAGACCCTGGCGGGCCGCGGCGTCCGCTTCGTGGGGCCGGAGAGCGGCGAGCTGGCCGACGGGGAATACGGCATGGGGCGCATGGCCCCGCTCGACCTGATCGTGGACGCGTGCGCCGCGGCGCTGGGGCACGCCGGCGCCTCGCGCAACGGGGGGCCGTTGGGGGGCCGCACGATCGTGATCACCGCGGGCGGCACCGAGGAGCCGATCGACCCGGTGCGCGTCATCTCCAACCGCTCGAGCGGGAAGATGGGGATGGCGCTGGCCGAGGAGGCGCACCGGCTGGGCGCGCGCGTGCGGCTGATCCTGGCGCGCACGACCGAGGCGGTGCCCGCGGGCGTGGAGCGCGTGGAAGCGCGCACGGCGGCGGCGATGCGCGAGGCGGTGCTCGCGGCGATGCCGGACGCGGACGCGCTGATCATGGCGGCGGCGGTGAGCGACTTCGCCCCGGCGGTGGCGCGCGAGGAGAAGATTCCCCGGGGCAACGGCGGCATTACCCTGGAGCTTCGCCCCACCGAGGACATCCTGACCCAGGTGCGCGAGCGATTCCCGAAGAAGCATCTCGTGGGGTTCGCGCTCGAGACCAGGGACGAGATGGCCCGCGGCAAGGAAAAGCTGAAACGGAAGGGGCTCGATCTGGTCGCGATCAACAATCCGCTCGCGCCGGGATCGGCCTTCGGCTCGGACCAGAACGACGTGACGTTGATCGGAGTGGACGGCCAGCCCGAAGCGCTGGGGCTTCGTCCCAAGCGGGAAGTGGCGCGCGTGATTCTGGCGCGCGTGGTGGCGGCGCTGAAGCGCTGAGGGAGGCGTGGTGGAGGAGGCGCGGGGGGAGTTGTTGGGAATCGTCCGGGAAGCGCGCGTGTTGATGGATCGCGAACGCGCCCGCGGGCGTGGACACATCCCGGTTGCCGGGGCCGCGGATGGTTGGCCGGCTGAGACGCTCGCGCTTCCCGGATTCGAGGCTTTCGCCTCGACCGCCGCCCCAGCCCCCGCTGCTCCCGTCTCCCTGCCGGCCCCGATTCCTCTCGGGCCGCGGGAGGACTTGCCGCAGCTGCTCCCCGAGCTTCAAGCCCTGGTTTCCTCCTGCCGGCTGTGCTCGCTCTGCTCCACGCGCACGCAGACCGTCTTTGCCGACGGCAGTCCGACGGCGCGGCTCATGTTCGTGGGGGAGGCGCCGGGGCGCGACGAAGACGCGCAGGGACTGCCGTTCGTGGGGCGCGCGGGACAGCTTCTCAACAAGATGATCGCGGCGATCGACTTGAAGCGCGAAGAGGTCTATATCTGCAACGTGCTCAAGTGCCGCCCTCCCGATAACCGCGTCCCGGCGCCTGACGAAGTCGGGCGCTGCCGTCCCTATCTCGAGCAGCAGATCGCGCTGGTGAAGCCGGCGCTCGTGTGCGCGCTGGGGCTTTCGGCGACCCAGGCTCTCTTGGAGACCAAGGCCTCCATGGCCTCGCTCCGCGGGAAAACGTTCACCTATCGCGGCATTCCGCTGATTCCCACCTACCATCCGGCCGCGCTGCTCCGGAATCCGGGGCTGAAGCGCGAAGCCTGGATCGACCTCCAGCGCGTCCGCGACATGCTGCGCGAGAAGACGGGCGCGACTCAGGGAGGAGACCCATGACGCCGGGGCCGCGCCGCGCCTTCACGTCCCGCCGCGAGCAGTCCGATTCGCCCCCGCTGAAGGCGGAGGTGGGGCGGGTGCCGCCGCACGCAGAGGACGCGGAGAAGGCGGTGCTCGGATCGATGCTTCTCTCCCGGGAAGCGGTGGGGCACGCGATCGAGATCGTCCGAAGCCGCGAGGCGTTCTACCTTCCGCGGCACCAGGATCTCTGGGCAGCGATGATGGTGCTCTATGAGCGGAACGACGCGATCGATCTGGTCACGGTGTCCGAGGAGCTTCGGCAAAAGAACAAGCTCGAGTTCTGCGGCGGCTATTCGTATCTGACGTCGCTCGACCAGCACGTGTCCTCCCCGGGCAACATCGAGCACTACTGCAAGATCGTTCTGGAGAAGTGGACGCTGCGGCGCCTCCTGGATGCCGGCTACGCCATCACGGACGAGGCGTTCGGCCAGATGGAGCCCGCCGGCGAGCTCCTGGACCGGTCGGAGCAGCGGATCTTCGAGATCGCGAACGACCAGCTACGGAAAAGCTTCATCCCGATGCGGAAGCTGGTCCTCCAGGCCTACTCCGAGATCGAGGAGTATCGCCAGCGGAAGGTCCACGTCACCGGAGTCCCCAGCGGCTACGCGGACCTGGACGAGATGACGGCCGGCTTCCAGAGGTCCGACTTCGTGGTGATCGCGGGGCGCCCTTCCATGGGCAAGACAAGCTTCGCGCTGAATATCGCGGAGAACGTCGCGGTGGGATCGAAGAAGGACAAGCCCACCGTCGCGATCTTCAGCCTGGAGATGTCGAAGGAGGCGCTGGTCCAGCGGCTCCTCTGCTCCATGGCCAAGGTGGACATCCACAAGATCCGGCGCGGCTACGCGAGCAATGACGAATACAAGCGCCTCCAGCACGCGGCCGCGCAGCTTCACGAGGCTCCGATCCACATCGACGACAGTCCGTCCCTGGGCATCCTCGAGATGAAGGCCAAGGCGCGGCGCCTGGCCGCGGCCGGCGACCTCGGGATCATCTTCGTCGACTACATGCAGATGGTGCGCGGCCCCGAGACCTCCGAGAACCGCCAGCAGGAGATGTCGGCGATCTCCCGCTCGATGAAGATCATGGCCAAGGAGCTGAACGTCCCCGTCGTCGCCCTCTCCCAGCTCTCGCGCGCCGTGGAGACGCGGGGCGGGACGAAGCGCCCCATGCTCTCCGATCTCCGCGAGTCGGGCGCCATCGAGCAGGACGCCGACGTGGTCCTCTTCGTCTACCGCCCCGAGGTGTACGAGACCGAGCCCGCGAAGCGAGACGGCCGCGCGGAGATCATCATCGCGAAGCAGCGAAACGGGCCCACCGGGAGCATCGACCTCGCGTTCCTCAGCGAGTGCACCCGCTTCGAATCCTTGCGCGACGTTCCGGGGCCTCGCCCGTAGCCGCGGTGGGCGACTCCGCGACCGAGACCGAACGACCCACCTGGCCGGAGAAGTTCCTCCTCGGCTGGCTCGAGGACGTCGGCGAGGTGTTCCTGCTCCTGGGCGACACCCTCCGCGGCATCCCGGCGGCCCTCGCGCGCCCCAAGCTCGTGATCGCCCAGATGGCGCACATCGGCGTCGGCTCCATGCCCCTCACCGTGATCGTGGCCCTCTTCACCGGGGCGGTGGCCGCCGTGCAGGCTTCGTATCAGTTCCGCGACTATGTGCCGATGCTTTACCTGGGCACGGTGATCGGCAAATCGGTGCTCATCGAGCTGGGGCCGGTCCTGACGGCCCTGGTCGTGGGCGGCCGCGTGGGCGCCTCGATCGCCGCCGAGCTGGGCACGATGCGAGTCACCGAGCAGGTGGACGCCATGGAAACCATGGGGATCAGCCCGGTGCGCTTCCTGGTCGTCCCGCGCTTCCTCGCGGCGATCACGATGCTCCCCGCGCTCACGATCTTCGCGGACGTGGTCGCGATCCTGGGCGGGTTTCTGGTGGCCACGCTTACGCTCGACGTCCCGGCGG
>JANLXD010000177.1:0-1708 GCA_031364935.1 Candidatus Eiseniibacteriota bacterium | reverse complement strand
GGACGACATCGCCCAGGCGGTGGTAAAGGAGCTGCGCACCACGCTCCTGGGCGAGGCGCCTGATTCGGAAGCGAGCGGCCTCGCCAAGGCCGACGTCGCCGTCGCGGAGAAGGGGCACGGCCAGAATCCAGAGGCGCATCGTCTCTATTTGCAGGGAAAGTACTTCATCGATCGGATCACGAAGCCGGACACGCTGAAGGGGATCCAGTACCTGCACGAAGCATTGGCGCTCGATCCCTCCCACGCCGCGGCGTGGGCCGAGCTCTCCCGTGCGCACGTCTCGAGCGGAGGCTACGGCTGGGCGCCCCTACACGAGGCGTACAAGGACGCTCGTGAGGCCGCGAAGAAAGCTCTGGAGCTGGCTCCGGATCTGGCCGAGGCACACGTGAGACTGTGCGCCGTCCAGAGGATGTATGACTGGGACTGGAAAGGCGCCGAAACCTCGGCCCGACGCGCGCTGGAGCTTGCGCCAGGTAGCGCGGTGGCGCTCAGCGCGGCGGGAATCACGGCACAAACCATGCGCCGCTTCGAGGAGGCGGAAGAGCTGATGCGGCGCGCCGTGGAGCAAGACCCCCTCAATGCCGGCGCGCACAGCTCCCTGGGACATCTCTACCGTTCGATGGATCGCCATTCGGACGCCGAGCGATGCTTCCGGAAGAGCCTCGAGATCAATCCGCAGCGGATCGCCGGGCATCATGTTTTGGCGCTCGTCCTGGCCAATCAGGGGCGGCTCGAGGAAGCACTGGCAGAGGCGAATTCGGAGCCCGCGGAGTGGGCGCGACTCACCTGCCTTGCCTATGTTCATCACTTGGCGGGGCGGAAGCAGGAATCGGATGAGGCGCTCCATAGACTCGAGGAGGCTCATGGCGCTGATTCGGCCTATCAGATCGCCGCCAACCACGCGGCACGAGGAGAACTCGATGCCGGATTTGCCTGGCTGGAGCGGGCGTACGCGGAGCGGGATTCCGGGCTATCTATGGTGGCGTGCGAGCCGACGTTCCGGCGCCTTCACGGGGATCCACGCTGGGGGGCGTTGCTGAAGAAGATGGGGCTCGAGGCGCTGTGAGAAATCCTCCGGCCGATCCGAGCCGCTTCCTGCGGGGCCCCTGGATCATCGTCGTCGTTCTCGTGCTGTTCCTGGGCCCGCTTCTGCGGGGCGTGACGTCTTTGTTCACCGATTATCTGTGGTTTGGCGAAGTAGGCTACCGGCAGGTGTTCGCCACCACCCTTGGGGCGCAGCTCGGGCTGCAGCTCGCGTTCGGCGGCGCGTTTCTCCTCTTCTTCCTCGGCAACCTGTTCCTCGCGTTGCGTCGCACCTCGCCCAACTTCCCCGTTCTGCGCGAGCTGAGGGCCGCCGTGCCGGCCATGGAGGACCTCTATCCGCGCCTCCGTCTCATCGCCGTCGCGGCGACGCTGGTCCTCACCCTGCTCGTGGGTCAGTGGGCCGCGGGCCACTGGCTCGCGTGGCTCCGTTTCCAGAACCCGGAGTCCTTCAAGGCTGTCGACCCGGTCTTCTCCCAAGACTTTTCGTTCTACGTCTTCGTGCTTCCCTTCCTGCGCTCGCTGGCGGGGTTCGTCCAGTTCACGCCGAAGAGCGCATTGCTAAACCCGGCGAAGTAGTTGCGCACATAGTCAAATTGGGCCGCACGCTGCGGCAACGCCAGGGCCCGCTTGCCCGGATACACCATGATGATCTGCTGCCCGGCGC
>JANLXD010000153.1:0-12921 GCA_031364935.1 Candidatus Eiseniibacteriota bacterium | reverse complement strand
GAACTTCGTTCAGCACCAGGTCGGCGACCGCCGGCTCGGTGTGGAGAATGAGGATCACTCCGGCGCCAACTAGGCATGAGGCCGCGACGAGGAAACGAAGCATGGAGCGGTGCACGGATTCCTCCGGTTTCCGGAGGCGAGGGGAGGTGGTGAGTCGAGATCCGGCGTCGGGTGCGCCGGGAATTGGGGCGCCGCTTTACCGGCGCCGTGCGGCCGTCACATCAGGTTGAACCGGCGTCGCATGGTCCATTCGACTGCCAGGGCGACCACGAGCACCACGAAGAGGAGCGGGTTGTGAAACAGATCCACCTGCGCCAGCCGCGACCGGACGAGGTCCGGAGAGCGAAGCCGCGCCAGCACCGGCTCGGGCTGGGCGAGTGGAGCGGACGCGCCTCCGGAGCGCTCGGCGAGTCGCTGGAGCACGTCGGGCTCCGCGGCCAGCGTTTCGAACTCGATCCCTTGCGCCCCCACCGCTACGCGCGTGCTGTCCACGCCGACGACTCGGCCTCCGCGCTCCACACGGCCGACGAGCTGATAGACCCCCGGCGCAACGGAGATGGAGCCCGTGTAGACGCCTGGATCGGCGGGGGCGAGCGCCGCCGCGCCTGATGCCGTCCCGCCGGCGCCCGCCGCCCTCCCAGCGCCCCCTGATCCCCCTGATCCCCCTGATCCAGAGATGCGACGCGCACGCACGGTGGCACGAGCGTCGCCGCCGAGCGGAGTCGTCGTGGTCAGACGGACCGCGATCGAGCGCCCCTCGGCGGTGATGTCAGGCGCCGTGATGCGTACGGGCCGGTCTTCGCCGGCCGAAGCGAGCCAGCGGGAGAGCCCGCCGAAGAACGAGGCCTCGACGCCCGCGCCGTTCCCCAGCCCCGACGCCGTGAGCCCCCACCGATAGACACCCGCGGCGTTCAGAACCGCCACGCGACCGACGCCGACGCGCCCCGCGAAAAGAAGCGGCACCTGCGCGTCCTCGACGCGCGCGGCGAGGATGGGCGTGAGTGCGCCGCCGGTCGCGCCCAGGTAGGCGGGGAGCTTCACCGGCGGCAGCGCGCGCCATGTGGCCCCGGCGCTCGCCGCGTCGCCGCCCAGGAGCGCCACTTCGTGCACGCGCCCCTCGGGCGTGAGATCGGCGGTCGCGGACACGCCGGGATCGCGGCCCCAGAATCGCCACGTCAACCCGAGCGCGCGGGAGAGCGGCGACTCGGCCGGGGCGCGCCCGTCGGGATCCACCCAGAAGAGGACGCCCCCGCCGCGCTCCAGATATCGCAGCAACGCCTGCGCGCGCTCGGGCGTCATGGTGCGCGCGTCGTAGCGGACCACCACCGCTTCGGCGGACTCCAGATAGGAGACGAGCGGCGCCGAAGCGCCGGCGGCGGTCGCCGCGCCCGCCGAGCCCGCGGGAGTCAGCCGCACGACGGACCAGGCGGTGTCCGACTGGATCCCGCGCGAGAGGGCTCTGAGATCCCAGTCCCACGCGGCCGAGAGCACCGGCACAAGCCTCTTCGCCGGACGCACCGAGACCGCGACCAGCCGGGATTTGTTCTCGCGCATGGGATCGCCCGGCACGGGGTCCAGCGTGACCGAGAGGAAATGCTTGCCGGCGGAGAGCGGCGAGAAAGGAAGACTGACGCGGCTGGAGGAGCCGGGCCCGGCGAGGGCGTAGGGCGCCGTGGCCAGCTCGCGCCCGCCCTCGGCCAGCCGAATGGTTCCCCGTGCCGCGGATCGCGTCCCCTGGCGCACCGTCACGTGCACGGCGGCGGAGCGTCCCAGCACCGCCTCCTCCGGAGCCTCCACGCCCGCGATGCCCACGGTGGGCGGATCGGCCGCGGAGCCGGCCACCAGAGCGAACGCGGGGAGCGAGGGGTCCTGCGCGCGCTCGGGGTCTTCCCCGCGGTTCACCGCGCCGTCGCTGATCACGACGAGCGCCGCGACCGAGTCGGGATCGACCCGCGCGGCGCTCTCACGGAGCGCGTCGCCGAGAGCGGTCTCCCCCACGCGCCGGGCCGCGGGCGTGCCGCCCCCCTCTTGAAGCGAAGCGGGACCGCGCGTGAAGGGTCCGAGCGCCGCGTCGAAGGGGGCGATCCGCACGTCGTAGCGGCGTCCCAGCTCGCGCGCGAGCGCCGTGGCCGCGCTGTCGGCCGCGGCGGCGCGGCTTTGCCCGCCGGACGCGTCGCGCACCTCCATGCTCCCTGAGTGGTCCACCAAGACCAGAAGCCGATTCCGCTCGCGCGACGCGCTGGGGAAGCGCGCGACTGGCGCGAGGGACGCGATCAGAAGCGCCAGCAGCGCGAGCAGGCGCGCTGTAAGGAGAATGGAGCGGCGGCGCGGCGTGAGGATGGGATAGCGCGTGGTATAGGCCCAGACGGCCACTCCGACCGCCGCGGCGATGAGGAGCAGGGCGGCGGGGACGGGCGTCAGCGAAAGCTCGGATTTCATCCCGTTAGAATACCCCGCACGGACGCGATGAGGTCCGGGAACGAGTTGGAGCGGCGGGGACGGTGCGGGGAGGCGATAACGATCACAATCCGGGGTTCGTGGGCCAAACGGTACGGAACCCTCGCGGAGGGGTCAAGCGGAAATCGTCAGCTATCGGTGTTCGGAGTGCGTCAGCTTCCGGTGGTCGGCGACACGTGCCCCGTTTTCGCGAACGCCTGGCGGCCTTCGCGCGTGTCCAGACCCAGCCGGCGCAGAAGGACGTAGAGCTGCACCGGGTTCAGCTCGTGCGAGCCAAACTCGGGCTTCCTCAGCTCCTTCTGGATCCGCATGAGGCCGTACTCGGGGTGCTTCCGCGCGATCTCGCGCACGAAGTCCTCGTCGGAGACGATCGTCTCGGTGCGCTGCGGACCGTTCAGGCTCGCGGGCTCCGCCTGGCGGGCCGCCGCCGCGCCTGCGGGCTCGTTGGCCGGAACGATTGGCCCGAACGAGGAGACGGCCAGATCGGGCTCCGGGAACGCCTGGAGAATGTTCTCGAACTCGAGGAGGTCGAACACCTCGCGCACGTCGGGGATCATGCCGGCGAGCTTCAGGTCGCCGCCGTGCTCCCGGATCTCGCGGATCTCGCTGATGAAGATGCCCCACCCGGCGCTGGAGATGTACTCGACGCGGGTCAGATCGACGACGATGTGGAAGCGCTTCTCCTTGAGGAGAGCCTGCATCCGGCGCTCCAGCTCCGGGCTGGTGGTCGTGTCCACGTAGCCGGAGACGCGAAGCACGGAGACCCCGCGGTTCTGGACCGCCTCCTCCACATATACGTCGATTCCCTTCATGCTCCGTCTCCTTGCGTTTCGTCGGGTGCGTTGGGCTCGGATTCGGGCTCGGACTCGGGCCTGGCATCGGGCTCGGGCCCTGCCAGCGCCTTCGCGAGCCTTGCCATCCGGTTATCGGAACCGTTGTGGGCGTACTCCAGCCTTTTTTCCCTCGTGTTAAGGCCATGGCGGCGCAGCACTTCGTAGATGCTCCGTTCGTTCAAATCCCCGCGGTAGTGCTCGGCGGCCCGGACCAGGTCCAGGATCTTCTTCGCGCCCAGGAGCGGCTCGGCCTTGATGATGGTCAGGATCGAGGCTTCCACCTCGAGGCTGGCGCGCGCGAAACCGGCCCCCTTCTTGGAGTTTTTCATCCCCTCCTCCTGCCCCATCGCCGCGACGCGCCGCTTGTAGCGGTAATACGTGGAGGTGGCCACGTGCAGCCGCTCGCATGCTTCTGCCACCGGCACGCCCTCGGTCTCGATCAGGCGGAAGAGCTCGCGGCGCGTCTCCTCGAGACGCTCCTCCACGAACGTCTTCTCCTTGATGGCCACGAGCGTGATGTCGTCGTTCTGGAGGGCGCCCGCGGTGAACTCGTGGATCTCCTGGTTCAAGGCCTCGGCGAACTCCTGCGCCGTCAGGTGGCCGTGGCGCTTGATGGCGGCGAGGAGCCGGGACTCCCCGAACTGCTCGCGGGCGGGATTCATCGCCTCGGTGATGCCGTCGGTGTACATGACCAGCATGTCGTCCTGGCGCAGCGTCAATTTCTCCACGCTGATCGTCTTCCGGAACAGGTCCTGGTCGGACGCGTTGATCCCCACCGGGATCCCCTTGGGCTTCAGGAAGTAGGTGGCGTCCTGCCCGCCGCGGTAGAGGATCATGGGATTGTGGCCCGCGCTCGCATAGGTCACCGAGCGGTTCACGGAGTCGAGGACGACGTAGAACATCGTCACGAACATCCCTTTCCGCATGTCCTCGGTGACGAACGAGTTCATCTTGGACATGACGTCGGATGCGGAGCGGTTCCCGCGCGCCTCCATGCGGAGCGCCGTCCGGATCATCGTCATGACCAGGGAGCCCGGGACGCCCTTGCCGGAAACGTCCGCCACCACCACGCCGACCGTCCGATCATCGACCGTGATGAAGTCGAAGTAGTCGCCGCCCACCTCCTTCGCGGCGCGATAGAGGTAGCCCAGCTCGAACCCGTCCAGCTCCGGCACCGCGCGCGGGAGAAGCGTCTGCTGGATCTCCTGGGCCACCTGCATTTCTCTCTGCATCCGCTCCTGCTCCATCACGTTTCCCTGGGACGCGCGGAACTTGGCGGTGACTTCGTTGAAGGCGCGCGCGATGTCGTCGATCTCCTCGTTCCCGCTCGAGCCGATGTCGGTGAGCATCTGCCCCTCGCCGATGGCGCGCACGGTGTCGGACAGCGCCTGGATCGGCTTGACGAACACTCCGATGAGGAGCGCGGTCAGGAGGCACCCCGCGACCAGGGTAAAGAGCGCGATGCTCGCCAGCTCGACCCGGGCGCGCTGCACGCGCTCGGCGATGGCCGCCTCGCGCACGGCCACCTCGATCCATCCCACGGGCCTGGTGCGCCCCGGATGGGCCTTGCCCTCGGGCTGGAGCACCGGCTCGTACAGGGTCCGTGCGTCGCCGTCCCGGATCACGCCCGCCTTGGGCACGCTCTGTCTCGTGAACAGCTCCTGGAATCGGCCCGATCCCCAGACCCGCCCGGCCGCGTCCAGCACCCGGACCGTGCGAAACTCGGGGTGCGCCTTCAGCATCGCGCGGATCGACTGGTTCAGGAGCGTCTGCTCGATCGACATCGGCTCGGGTCGGAGCAGTATCCCGAGCGCGGGAGCAGAGAGGCTCTTGGCGCCGCTCCGCGCCTGCGTCACCATCTCCTCCTCCAGCGTGCCCGCCTGGCGCATGTGGACCACCGTGAAGGCGATGGTGACGAGAACCGCCAGGGCCGCGAACGACTGGAGCGTGTACTGGAAGCGGAGGGAGCGGCGCGGCTTGTCTCCCACCTTCGGCTTCCGCGCGCGCCGTTTGTTCAGGAGCTTCGACATCAGTAAGACGTTGCCGTCGTGCCCCTGGCGGTAGCGCACCTCGTCCATGAGCTGGTTCATCAAGAAGACGCCCAGCCCGCCGCGCTTCCGGTTCTCGACGTACATCTTGAGGTCGGGGCTCTGGACGTTGCGCAGGTCGAACGGGCGGCCCTGGTCCTTGAGCGAGATCGTGAACTCGCGGCCGTTCCCCGTGATCACGACCTCGATCGCGCCGGACGAGTCCCGATAGCCGTGCTTGATGATGTTGGTGCACGCCTCGTCCACTGCCAGCTTGGTGTTGGCGAGGATCCGGTTCGGGATGAGCAGCTTCTCGCCGGCGTCCTGGACGAAGTCCCGGATCTCGGCCAGGTGCCGCTCTTCCGCGGGGACCTTGAGGCTGAACCGCCGCGTGGGCTGGATCTTCAAGTCCAAAGCACTCCCTCCCTGGATGCCGCGCGGCCAAGCGTCACCGGCGCGCCTCGGACTTCATACGCTCGCGGGCCTCGAGCACGTTCCGCCGCGCGCTCTCGTTCAGCGGGTCGAGGATCAGGATCTGCTCCCAGCTCCGGAGCGCTTCCTGGTAGTCGCCGGCGCTGAACGCCTCCATCCCCTTGATGTAGAGCTGCTTGATCCGCCCATCCAGTTCAGGCTTGGGCGTGGAAAGGCGCCGCTCCACGCGACCGCGCCACGCGCGGGCTTCCTGGCTCGTGCCGTCGGCCGCCAGCGCGCGCTCCACCGCCGCGGCCGCGTCGTTGTAGCGCCCTTCGTTGAACGCGAGCGAAGCCTCGTGGACCGCGGTGAGCGCCTGGAGACGCCGGCTCAGCACCGAGGCCTCGACCGCGCTCTTGCCAAGGACCCCCTCCAACTCGGTCCAGAGTGCGGTCGCGCGCGGGTCGGCGGGCCGAAGCCGCAGCGCGAGGGCCGCCTCGCCGGCCGCCGCGAGGAGTTTCCCCTCGCGACGCAGCGACTCGGCGCGGACCACCGCCTGATCGGCCGCCGACTCGCGGGCCGAGGCGATCTGGCGGTTCAGATACGCGAGACTGTCGGCGCGGCCAGAGGGGGGCCCCGCGTCCGCGATGGCGCGCATCAACCCGGCCGCTTCCTCCACGTCGCCGCGTCCCAGCGCGGCGCGCGCCAATTCCTCGAGCGTGGTCGCGAGGCGGCGGCCGCTCTCCGAGACGACGTCCTGCTTCGCCCGATCAGCGATCGCGGCCCGAGCGCGCTCGGAGCGCGCGGCAAGCGACTTGTCCCCCGGAAGGTCGCGCAGGAGCACTTCCCAGAGGACCAGCGCGGTCTCGTAGTCGCCCGCGCTTTCCGCGGCTTCCGCCTTCACCCGGTCGCGCGCCACCCGCGCCGCGCTCCGCGCCCGAACCGAGTCCTCGGCAGCCCTGGCGTACTCCTGGCGTCGGCGCGCGTCGAACTGCGAGAGCGGCTCGCCCCACGCCACCCGCACGCCCACCTGCTTGGTCATCGCGGTCACGCCCTGGATCATCGAAAGGTCCACGCCGTAGCGGCGGTACTGGAACCCCACGCCGAACACCGGCCGCCCGTGGTCGAAGCCGGCGCGGAGCGCGCCCAGGCCCGCCCGCGTGTACTCGATCCCGGCGCGCATCTTGGTTCCCTCGGCGCCGTGCCTGGCCACGTCGAGCGCGGCGCGAACGGCCCCGGCGCGCCCCATGCGCCTCTCGGGACTGGCTACGCCGAAGCGGAATGAGCGCGCGATGGGCGGAGTGGCGCCGCCCAGGTCCATCGCGCCCGCCATCGCGTTTTCGACGGTGAAGCCGACCTGGCCGCCCTTGAGCCGCGCCGGCCGGTACACCAGGCCCAGGTCGAGCGCGGGCGCCGAGGCCGAGACGTCGCCGAGCGACTGGCTGAGCACCTTGAACGTCACACCTACGTACGCGGGCCCGAGAGCACGCCGGGCCACGCTCGCCGCGAGCGCGGTCTCGGTGTAGCCGTAGCTGCCCAGCGACACGTTCTGCGCGTCGTAGGCCTCGATCCCCGAGGTGCCGAGCCGCGCGACGCCCAAACCGAACGCGCCCAGGCCGGGAATGGGGATGCCCACCGCGGCGAAGTCCCATGCGGTCTCGAACTGGAGAAGCCCGTGCTGCAGCAGAAGCGTCCGCTCGTCCTGGACGGCGAGCCCCGCCGGGTTCAGGAAGACCGCGGACGGGTCCAGGGCCAGCCCGGTCGTCGCGCTCACCGAGCCCGTCGTCGGCCAGAGCGCGGGGGACGAGAGGAGATATGTGGTGCCCGCGGTCTGGCTCACGGCCGGCCGCGCGGTCAGCGCCACGGCGATCATGGCGAGAAGCGAAAGGACCAGCGCGACGAATCGAGTGGGGTGAAGGCGGCGTCTCCGGGAAAACCTCATCGGAGCACCCCCACCTTGATCCGCTCGCTCACGCCGCCGCCCTCGATCTGCGCCACGTAAACCCCGGGACGCACCGTCTCACCGTTGCCGTTCTTCCCGTCCCACGGAACCTCATTCAGCCCCTGGATGCCGCCCGGCGTGCCCGCGGCCAGCGAGATCTCACGCACCAGGTCCCCGAGGAGCGTGTAGATCGCCACGCGCACGGAGGCGTCGCCGGCGAGCCGGTACGAGAGGCGCACGTCCTCGCGCCCCACGTGGAACGGATTCGGATAACCGTGGGCCTTGGCGAAGAGAGTGACCGTCGGAGACGTGAGGGGCGAAAACGGAAGCCCGCCCGCGCCCGTGATCGGCACCCGCCCGCCGGTGAGATCGTCGCGCACGGCCAGGTTGGTATCGGCCGCCAGGCGAAGGGCGACCGAATTAACCGGCGTGCCGGAGGCGAGCACGACCTCCACGTAGAGGCTTTCCGCGGGGCCGGTGAGCGCCAGCGGCGTCGTGAGAGCCATGGCGACCGGGTTCGTCACGCCGGGACTGGCCTGAGCCAGAAGTGCGCCCTGGGCATTTCGGAGCGTAATGGTCGAGAGAGCGCCGGAGGGATTACCCCCCGCAAAGCCGTCGACCAGCACGGTGAAGGAGACCGAATCCAGATGCGCCGAAGCCGAGCCGCCGGGCGGCACAAGCGTCTGAAGCTCGAGCGCCCAGAGCGCGACCGGTGCCCCGCCCGAGGCGACCTGCACCGGGACCGAGGTGGGCAGGCTGCGCACCTGCACGGCGGGAGCCGGCTGGACCACGAGGATCTCGCCGGGCGGCGACGCCACGGCCAGGCTTTCGGCCTGTCCCCACTCGGTGCCGTACACCGTGAGCAGCACGGGATAGGGCTGGCTCGCAAGCGCGGCCGGGAACGTGACGGACGGGAACGTGACCATGACGGTGGCAGTCGGAGCCAGCGTGAACGGCGCGCCGGCACCGAGCGCGACCGCCGATTCCACGCCATCGGTGATGACAAGCCGCGTCGACGCGGGATCCAGCGTGAAGGGCGAGCCGCCGGTGTTTTGGATGGTGCACGTGACACCGATGGTCTGCCCCGCCCGCACCGTGTCGGGGACCGTGGAGGCCGCGACGTAGGCGAGCGCGGCCGGCGACATGGCGACGAGCGAGCCCGCGCCCGGGGCCTCGTCGCGGGCGCGGCCGTCCTCGGTGCCGTGGGCTTCGAGCGTCCCGGCCGCGGTGCCTGGCGTAAGCGGCGAGCCGAGCGGCGCCGCGGCGAACGTCAGCGCCAAGGTCCCGCCCGCGGGCACGGAGCCGGTCGCCGTTGGGGACAGCGTGATCGAGACGGGCGCGCCGAGGACGAGACGCGTGGTCCCGTTGAGCACAAAGGGCACGCCGCCGGTGTTGGCCACGGTCAGCTGGAGCGGCCGCGTTTGTCCCGCGCTCACCGTGTCAGGCACGACGCCCCCCTGCACGGCGAGGATCGCGGGTTCGAGCACGTCCACGCTGTCGGGCGCGAGCGGGATCGTGTCCGTGAACGCCAGGCCGGCTTCGGTTCCGACGAGGATCAGATTGGCGGCGTACCGACCCAGCGTCGTGACGGCCGGCACTGCGAGAGAATCGAAGGCCAGGTTCGCGGTGCCGCTGCCCGTCACCGCGGCGTTCGCGGCAAGGCCGGTCTCGAGGCGGGTCGCCGCCCGCATGAGGACGAGCTTGGTGGCCCCGGCGGTCAGCGTGACCGCGGCGCTTCCGGTGTTGGCCACGCGCGCGGTCGTCCCGAACGTGCGGCCGCGCAGGTACCGCGCCGGGGACGTGCCCGCCGCCTGGGCGACGAGGGCCGCGCCGGAGACCACCTGGAAGTCGAGCGGCGAGAGTGTCGCCGCGTTCACGGTGACCGACCCGTACGAAGCCGACGCCGCGAGGTCGGACGAAACCGTGCTGCCGGCGGGAATGCCGGAAGACGGCACCGACACGGTGAGCGTCACGGTCGTGCTGCCCAAAGCGGGCAGAGCCGCCGGAAGCGCGGGCGCCGTGCCGGTCACCGTGAGCGTGGCGGGCGCGAGCGCCACCGCGTCGATCACGGCCGCGGTCGCCGCGAGGTTATCGACGCGGAACGTGAGGGAAAGGGCTGCGTACCCCAGTGGCACCGGATCCGGTGCCGCGCCCACGGCCACGACGCGGATGCCGGCCACGTGCACCTGGTCTCCGGCCAGCGACAGGAAGAAGTCGAACGCGTCGCCGGTGGCGTCGGTCCCGATGAGCCGGAGCGACGGCGCGTAGGTGCCCGGGGAGAGCGAGGCGGAGACCGCGGTTGCGGCCATCGTCAGGGTCCGGGTCGCGCCCGGCTGCACGAGGAGAGTCGCTCCGGGGGATGCCGTGAACGCCCCGGCGCCGGCGCCGAACGTGAATGCCGAGGACATGCCGATCATGACCGCGCCGGACGAGGCGGTATTGGTGACGTCCACCGCGAACGCATAGGACTGCCCCGGCGCGACGACGGACGGCGTTACGGAGCCGGCGCGCACGAGCGACGGCGGAGCGAGGTATTCCACGGCCAGTTGTCCCGTGGCCGCGCCCAGTACCGTGGCAGCCCGCACCGTGTCAAGCGCGGCAGCGAAGGGCGCGACAAGGATCGCGCGCGCGAAGTTGTCGGCGCCTGTCGCGACCTGGATCCCGGGCGCCGCCGAGGCGTCGGAAGCGAGGAGCGAGTCCGCCGAGATCGTGAGCAGCGTTCCGACCGGGGGAGTATTCCCGTATGGATCGTGCACCGGCCCGAATGTGAGGTTGGTCGAGCTGCGCCCGTCGGCCGTGAGCTGCGTGCGGCCGGCAGCGATGGGGATTCCGCCCGCGGGCGAACTTGGCGCCACGGTGATGACGCCCGAAGCCGCCGAGTGGGTGCCCGAGGCGGTGGCGGCGGTCACTCGCAAGGTATCGGCGACCGTGGCCGTCGCGAACGTGATGAACTGGCCCCCGCTCAGCGATCCGAACGCGGGGCTGAACGCCACCGGGTCTGTGGCGCCCATTACGATGGTCGCTGAGTCGGCCGTCGCGAGGTTTCCGCCGGCGTCCAGCGCGCGCACGACGACGCGAGCGGGAACTCCGGCCGTCCAGGTGGAGGCGTCGGGAAGGACGACCAGCGAATTGATCCCGGCAGGCGACACGGTCGCGTTGATGCTCACCGGGGCGATCGTCGTTCCGCGCGCGTAGATGACGTCGGAAGCGGGCGCGGTGGCCGGCGCCACGTACGATACCGGGATCTGCCCCGCCGCGTCGGTCGGTCCAACCTGCGTCGTGCCCGATCCGCTCGTCGGCCCCAAGGAGGCGAGCAATCCGGCCGTCGGAGAGCCCAGGTAGAAGGTGATCGAGGTTCCCGGCGCCGCGTTACCGAACGCGTCGCGCGCGGTCGCGCTGACGGTCGCGCTACCGCTCGCGGCCAGGCTGAGCGAGCCGGGAGCCAGCGTGATCGTGGTGGCCGCGTCCGGCGCGGCGCTCGCGTCGAAGAACACGCTGTCGCCCGGGGCCGGGAGAGCGGCGCGGAACCGGTTGTTGGACGCGCCGGCGACGGTGCCCACGCGCGCGACCTCGCACACCGCCACGCCGGAGCCGTTCGTCACGGCCGTCGGGTCCGCGACGCCGCCGCGCACCGCATCCACGAACCCACCGCCCGCGACGACCCCGAACGTGACCGTGGCGCCCGGCACCAGATTCTGGAACGCGTCGCGAGCGGACACGCGGAGCGGCAGGGCGAGCTCCTGGTTGACGACGGCGGTCTGCCCCTGCCCGCTCAGGACCGCGAGCGTCATCGCCGTGGCCGGGATGACAACGATGTTCCCGGACTGGACCGGCGTTCCGGCGCCGGAGACGGTGATGCGGATCGTCTCGGCCCGGGTCGCGCGGACGCGAAGCGCCACGTTGCCCGCGTCCGCGGCGGCGAACGTGTACGTGGCCAAATCGTCGGAAGGACCATTATCCACGAGCGATCCTGACGCCCCTGTCCCCAGCGCCCACGAGATCGAGTCCGGAAGCGACGTGGACGTGTCCAGCGTCAGGGTCGAGGTGCTGCCCGTCGCCACGTTCCCGAAAGCGTCGCGGAGCGTCACGGTGAAATCGAGGAAGTCCCCGGCGCGGAGGGTGTCGCCGGCCGAGATCTCCATCGAAGACACCGAGGAAGGGATCACGACGACCGACACCGAGTCGGATCGCACGGCGTCGGGCGACGTGCTGTCCGTTCCCTCGAGCCGCAGGGTCACCGTGCCTGGAGCCGCGCCCGCCTGGAGCACGAAGTCCGCGGCGCCTGAGGCGTCGACGGAATCAGCGGCCGGGACCACGCCGCCACCGCCCACGACCACGGAGGCCACGACCGTCGCGCCGACGGCCGCGTTTCCATAGACGTCCACCACATGCGCCCGGACCGGGACCGAGCCGCCGGCCTGGAGGGTGTCGGTCGCGAGCGGATCCGCGGTCAGGATCGTGGCCGCGGCCGGGATCACGGCGATGTTTCCCGACGGGACGGGCGCTCCCGCGCCGGAGACGGTGATGCGAATCGTCTCGGCTCGGGTCGCGCGCACGCGAAGCGCCGCGCTGCTGGCGTCGGCCGCGGTGAAGCTGTACGTAGCCACGTCGTCGGAGGGACTGCTATCCACGAGCGCGCCCGAGGCGCCCGGCCCCAGAGCCCATGAAATCGAGTCCGGCAGCGACGTAGACGTATCCAGCGTCACCGTCGGCGTAGCGTTCACCGCCACGTTCCCGAACGCGTCGCGGAGAATCAGTGTGAAATCGAGGAAATCGCCGGCGCGGAGCGTGTCCCCCGCGACAATCTCCACGGAAGCCACCGGATGAGGGATTACCACGACGGACACCGAATCGGACCGCACCGCGTCAGGCGCCGTGCTTCCCGTGGCCTCGAGCCGGAGCGTCACGGTGCTGGGGGTTGGGCCCGCCTGGAGAACGAAATCCACCGTGCCGGAAGCGTCGATCACGGATGCCCGGGGACCACGCCTCCAACGCCCGCCACGACAGAAGCCTCGACTGTATCGCCGGCCGCCGCGTTTCCGTAGACGTCGACCACGTGCGCGCGGACCGGAACCGAGCCGCCCACCTCGAGCGTGTCGGCCGCGAGAGCTTCCACGGTTAGAATCGTGGCGGAAGCTGGGATCACCGCGATGTTCCCGGACAGGGCTGACGGCGCGGGCCCGGAGACGGTGATCCGGATCGTCTCGGCGCGGGTCGCGCGTACTCTGAGCACCGCGGTGCCGGCGTCCGG
>JANLXD010000152.1:0-11465 GCA_031364935.1 Candidatus Eiseniibacteriota bacterium | reverse complement strand
GCTCCACGCGCGCGTCGACGGCGTGGGGGTGACGTACGTTCGGCGGATCCGTTCCTTCCCCTTCGGGGTGAAAGGGTACGAGCGGGTCGTCTCGATGCGCGCGAGCGCGACGCTCGTCGAGCCGGGAACGGGGCAGGTCCTCTGGGCGCGGAGCGCGTCCGGCACCGTCACCGACATCGTCGAGAAGCGCGACCTCGCCTACGCGGCGGGCGGATCCGAGGCGTTCGATCCGCCGTTGCCGCGCGGCTCCGGGCTCAAGATCCTCGAGCCCCTGATCGTCATCGGCGTCGTCGCCGGACTCGTCGTGCTCTTCTACTCCAACCGAAACTGAACGGGAGCGGGCTCGAACAATGAACCCAGGGAGGGTGGGCATGGGCCTCGCGGCCAGGCAGCACCAGGTGCTCGGGCGGGAGTACTTCGACCGCGGCCAATATGTGGAGGCCATCCACGAGATCGAGGAGGCGCTCCGCCTGGTCCCCGAGTTTCCCGACCTGCACAACCAGCTGGGCTTGGCGCTGGGGATGAACGGCGACCGCGAGCCCGCGGTGGCCGCATTCCGGCGCGCTCTCGAATTGAATCCCAATTACATGGAGGCGCGGCTGAATCTGGCGATCGTCTACAACGAGCTCGGCCGCTACGACGAGGCGCTGGAGGAGTTCGCGGTCGAGTCACGGCGCGATCCCGACCACGACAACCTGTCGCCCGACGTCCGGAGCTTTCTCGCCGATTCCCACGTGCTCCTCGGCGACGCCTACCGCGACCTCGGCATGACGGTGGACGCCACCCAGGAGTACCGGAAAGCGCTGAAGGTGGCGCCGCAGTTCCTGGACGTGAAGAACAAGCTGGGCGCCGTCTACTGCTCGATGGGGCTCTACTCCGACGCCGAGGAGGAGCTGCGCTCGGCCTTGGCGCAGAACCCCCGTTACGTGGATGCGCGGACGACGCTGGGCCTGGTCTACTACCGCTCCGGCCGGCGGCACCGCGCGCGGGAAGAGTGGGAGCGCTGCCTCGCCGAGCAGGAATCGGACGTCCGGGCTCGCGCGTATCTGGAGATGCTCGACCGGGAGGATTGCGGCGGGGACGCCCTCGCCCCATGATGCGACGCGCCGCGCCCCTCCTGGCGCTCATCCTCGTCGTGGTCGGCTGCGGCGCCTCGCTCCACGAGCAGAGCGGCGGCACGGCCGACTTCGATCGGGCCAAGGCCGCGTTCGACCGCGGCGATTGGATCGAGGCTTCCCTCGGCTTCAAGACCTACGTCGAGCAGTACCCGGGCACCGACCGGACCGACGACGCCCTCTCCTACCTGGGCCTGTCGTATTTCCAGAGCAAGGAGTACGGGCTCGCCTCCGCGCAGTTCGACCGGCTGACGCGCGATTTTCCGCAGTCGCCCTTCGCCGCCGACGGCACGTTCTACCTGGCCCGCTGCGACGACGTCCTCTCGCGCCCGGCGGCCCTGGACCAGGCCGAGACCCTGCGCGCGATCGATCGCTATCGCCAGTTCCTCCAGCTCTACCCCGAGAACGCGCACGCGACCGAGGCCCAGGCGCGTCTGACCGCGCTGGTGGACCGGCTCGCCGAGAAGCGCTTTCGCGCGGGGCGGCTCTACGCCAAGCTGGAGCATCGGCAGGCCGCGGCCATCTATCTGAGAAGCGTTCTGAGCGAGTATCCGCAGTCGCGTTGGGCCGGCGACGCCGCCGTGCTCCTCGCGGAGGTGCTGGTGAAGCAGGGAAAGCGCGACGAGGCGATCGCGGCGCTCCGCCAGGTGCCGGCGCAGGCCACGGCCGAGGCGAAGGCGCGCGCTCGCGACCAGCTCCGCGCGCTGGGCGTCGCCGTCGCCCCGTGACGCCGGGCCGCCTGCGCCGCGGGAGCCGGGCGCCGAGACGGCCACGTGCTGGAGCGCGCCGGCTTCGGATCGGGGTCCTCGGCGGCTCCTTCGACCCGGTCCACGTCGGGCATCTGATCCTGGCCGAATCGGCCATCTCCTTCCTTTCGCTCGACGAGCTGATCCTGGTCCCGGCCGGCCAGCCGGCGCACAAGCGCCGCCGCCGCCTGGCCACAGCGAATCACCGCGTGGCCATGCTCCGCCTCGCCGCGCGCGGGAACCGGAAGCTCCGCGTTTCGCGGATCGAGGTGGACCGTCCGGGCGTCACCTTCACGGTCCGGACGCTCGAGTCGTTGACCCGCTCGCGCGAGGCGGACTGGTATTTCCTGATGGGGGTGGACAACCTGCGTGATTTCGGATCGTGGCGGGAGCCGGATACGATTCTCGAGCTGGCCCGCCTGGCCGTGGTCCGTCGCGCGCCGAAGCCCGGCGCGACCGGCCGGACGCGGATACCGGGGCGGCGCGGCCGCGTGGTGATCGTGCCGATGCCGCTGATCGAGATCTCCTCCTCGGAGATCCGCCGCCGCGTCCGGCGCCGCGCGACCGTGCGATACTGGGTGCCGGACGCGGTGCTCTCGTACATGGAACGGCATGGAATCTACCGGAACGGGCGATCAGGCCGGACGTAGTCTTCTTCTCGTCGACGGCTCCGCGCTTCTCTACCGCAGCCACTTCGCTTTTCTCCGGAATCCGCTCCGGAACGCCGCCGGCGAGGTGACGAGCGCGGTCTTCGGCGTGCTCCAGGCGCTCCTCCCGCTCATCGACAAGCGAAAGCCAGATCGACTCGCGGTCGTCTTCGACACCACGGCGCCCACCTTCCGGCACCGCGTCTACCCCGAGTACAAGGCACACCGACCGAAGATGCCCGACGACCTGATCTGCCAGATCCCGCGGGTGCGCGCGGTGATCCGCTACCTCGGCATTTCCATCCTGGAGCAGGAGGGAGTGGAAGCCGACGACTTGATCGGGAGCCTGGCCCAGGAAGCGGCCCGGGACGGCGCCTCGGTGATGATCATGACCTCGGACAAGGATTTCTATCAGCTCGTGGGGGACCGGATCCTTCTGCTCTCGCCCAAGGGACGCGCGGGCGAGCTGTTCCCCGTGGACCGGGCAGGAGTGCGCGAGCGCTACGGCGTCGAGCCGGAGCAGATGATCGATCTCCTGGCCTTGATGGGGGACGCGTCGGACAACGTGCCGGGAGTCCCCGGCGTGGGAGAGAAGACCGCCACGCAGCTTCTTCAGAAATTCCGGAGTCTGGATGCGCTGTACGCCTCGCTGGACCAGGTGGAGCGGCCGGCCCTCCGGGAGAAAATACGGGTCAACGAGGAGCGGGCGCGGCTCTCGCAGCGCCTGGTGACGATCCGCTCCGACCTCCCGCTCGACCGGCACTGGCACGAGCTCGTCCGGGCGCCGATCGAGTACGTGCCGCTCCTCGGGCTGCTCGAAGTGCTGGAGCTGCGCGTGGTGGCGCGGCGGTATCGGGAGGAGTACATGGCGCGCGGAGGACCGGCGCTCGCGCCGCCCCCCGTGCCCGAGGCGCCGCCGGCCCGGCCCGCGCCGGCGCAGGCGGCGGACCTGTTCGACGCTCCGGCGGTGCCCGGCTCGCCGCCCGCGCTTGCCGCGACCGCGCCGCCCGACGCGCCGCCCGCGCAGCGCCCGCACGCGGGCGTGGGGCAGCAGGTCGGAACCATCTTCGACGTGTTGGGTGGCGTGGAAGGGGCCCGCGACGCGCCGGGCGGTCGCGCGCCGCTGGGCCACTACCAGGTGCTCGAGCGCGGTGAAGATCTGGAGTCCTTGGCGCGCGAGCTGGCGGAGACCAAGGGCCCGGTCGCGTTCGACACGGAGACGACCGGCTTCAACCCCCTCCGCTCCGAGCTGGTCGGGATTTCCCTCGCCGTCGCCGAGGGACGCGCCTATTACCTTCCGATCGGTCACGCATCCGGAAAGAACCTGGATGCCGCGCGGGTGCGGGAGGCGCTCACCCCCTTCTTTGCTTCGCCCGATCCGACGAGGGTCGCCCAGAACGCCAAGTTCGACTGGCACGTGCTGGGCCGGTTCGGCATCCCGGTCCGCGACGTCGCCTTCGACACGATGATCGCGGCCTATCTCGTCGATCCCGACCAGTCCAAGTCGCTCGATCACCTGGCCAAGTCGCGCCTCCACATCTCGAAGATCCCGACCGACGCGCTCCTGGGGCGCGGGCGCGACCAGGTGACGATGGCGTCGGTCTCGATCGACCGGGTCGCCGAGTACTGCTGCGAGGACGCGGACGTCACGCTACGCCTGGTTCCGGTCCTTTCGCGCGAGCTCGACGCCCTGGGGCTCACCCCGCTCTTCCGCGACGTGGAGATGCCGCTGGTCGGCGTGCTCACCCGGATGGAGCGGGCCGGCATGCGGATCGACACGGCCGTGCTGGACACCATGGGCCGGGGACTCACCGAAAGGCTCGACCGGCTGGCGCGGGAGATCGAGGAGACCGCGGGCGTTCCGTTCAACGTGAACTCGCCGCGGCAGGTCGCGGAGGTTCTCTTCGACCGGCTGAAGCTTCCCCGCGGCAAGCGCACGCAGGACGGCTACTCCACCGACAACGAGGTGCTGGAGCGGCTCGCGCCCCTTCACGCGCTCCCGCAGCTCTTGCTCGAGTACCGCCAGGCGTCGAAGCTCCGGAGCTCCTACGTCGAAACGCTGCCGCGCCTGGTCCATCCGGACACCGGGCGTGTGCACGCCACGTTCCACCAGGCGATCGCGTCCACGGGGCGGCTCTCGGTCAGCGATCCCAGTCTCCAGAACATCCCGATCCGCTCCGAGGAAGGGCGGGAGATCCGTCGCGCCTTCGTCGCCGAGGGGGAGCGGGGGCTCCTCGCGTCGTTCGACTATTCCCAGATCGAGCTCCGCCTGCTCGCGCACATGTCGCACGACCCGGTGCTGACCGAGGCATTCCGGACCGGCGGCGACGTGCACGCGTCCACCGCCGCGCGCCTCTTCGGGGTGGCGCCCGATTTGGTTACGCCCGCGCAGCGGGCCCAGGCGAAGATCGTGAATTTCGGGATCCTCTACGGGATGGGGCCGGTCCGGCTCGCACGCGAGCTTTCCCTGTCGCGCGGGCTCGCGATGGCGTTCATCGACGAGTACAAGCGCACCCACGCGGGCGTCGCGGCCTTTCTGACGTCCGAGCTGGTGCAGGCGCGCGAGCGCGGGTATGCGGAGACGCTCCTGAAGCGCCGCCGTCCGCTGCCCGGTCTCTGCGATCCCCACGACGCGCGCCGCGCGGAGGCGGAGCGGGCCGCCATCAACACGCCCGTGCAGGGATCGGCCGCCGACCTGATCAAGGCGGCCATGGTCCGCATCGACGCCCAACTCGCCGAGCGCGGCCTTCGCTCCCGGCTCCTGCTTCAGGTTCACGACGAGCTCCTCTTCGAGACCGACGAGGAGGAGCTCGACGCGCTGACGGCGCTCGTCACGGATACGATGGAGCACGCGCTCCCGCTTCGCGTTCCTCTCGTCGTGAATCGCGGGACGGGCCGATCGTGGGCCGACGCGCACGCGTGATCGGCCACGAATGACCTTGACCCTCTCTCGCCGCGACGGATAGCTTGGGACGATGGTCCGGATCGGAGTGACCGGGCTCATGGCCTCGGGCAAGTCCACGGTGGCGCGGCGCTTCGAGGAGCGCGGCGCGATCCGGATCGACGGCGACGCGCTCGGCTGGGAGACGCTCCAGACCCCGGACGTCCGCGCCCGGATCGCGGAGGCGTTCGGCCCCGAGGTTCTGGGTGCGGCCGGAGAGGTGGACCGGGCTCGGCTCGGCGCGCGTGTCTTTCGCGAGCCGCGGGAGATGGAGCGGCTGAACTCGATCGTGCAGCCGCCTCTCCGGGAGCGGGTGCTGGCGGAGATCGCCGCCGTCGAGAGCCGGCGGACCGCGGACGCCGCCGGGACCGCCGGCGCCGCGGGGCACCCGGCGGTCGTCGTGCTCGACGCCGCGCTCATCAGCACCTGGGCGCTCGAGAGCGAGCTGGACGGCGTCGTGGAGGTGTCCGCGGCCGAGCCGATCCGCATCGCGAGACTCCGGGGCTCAGGCCGCGCCACGGAAGAGGAGGCGGCCGCGCGCGTCCGCGGCCAGTCGCTCCCGCCACTCGGCGCCGCGGCGCGCATCTGGCGGATCGAGAACCAAGGAAACGAAGCGACCCTCCTCGCGGAGGTGGACAAAGTCTGGAACGAGATCGCGCACATGGCGGCCGGACGCCGCCGGCACTGAGAAAGGAACCGAACGGATGGATTTGACCGAGACCAAGAATCGCCTCGTCGAGAGTCGCCGGATCCTGGCCCACCTCGGGAGCTATCTTTGACGTCGAGCAGCGCGAGGCGCGCGCCAAAGAGCTTGAGGCGCGCATGGCCGGCGCCGACTTCTGGGAAGACCCGGAGGCCGCGCAGAGAGTCCTGACCGAGCTCAAGTCGCTCAAGCGAATCACGGATCCCTTCCGCGCCCTGTCGCGTGACGTCGAGGAAGCGGAGGGAATGGCGGGCCTCCTCGACGAGGAGCCGGACGAGGCGCTGGCCACCGAGCTCACGCGCTCGACGGAGAGGCTCCTGCCGCGAATCCAGGAGCTCGAGCTGGCGAGCATCCTCTCCGACGAGAGCGACGCCCACGGCGCGATCCTTTCCATCCATCCGGGCGCGGGCGGGACCGAGTCGCAGGACTGGGCCCAGATTCTCTACCGCATGTATGGCCGTTACATCGAGCGCATGGGGTGGAGCTACCAGGTCCTCGATCTCCAGCCGGGCGAGGAAGCGGGGATCAAGGACGCGACGATCCAGATCGACGGGGCCTATGCCTATGGCTACCTGAAGGCCGAGCGCGGCGTCCACCGCCTGGTGCGAATCTCTCCCTTCGACGCCCAGAAGCGGCGCCACACCTCCTTCGCGTCGGTTTTCATCTACCCTCAGGCCGGAGACGGCGGCGACGTGGAAGTGAAGGACGCGGACCTTCGCATCGACACGTTTCGCGCCGGCGGCGCGGGCGGGCAGCACGTCAACAAGACCGAATCGGCGGTGCGCATCACCCACCTCCCCACGGGGCTGGTGGTGCAGTGTCAGAACGAGCGGAGCCAGCTTCGAAACCGCGACGCGGCGATGAAAGTGCTGAAGGCGCGACTCTACGCGCTCCGCATCGACGAGCAGAAGGAGAAGCGAGACGCGCTCGGGGGCGGCAAGAAGGACATCGCGTGGGGGAATCAGATCCGCTCGTATGTTTTCCAGCCCTACACGCAGGTGAAGGACCACCGGACCGACGTGGTCACCAGCGACGTTCAGGGCGTCATGGACGGGGAGCTCGAGCCGTTCATCGACGCGTACCTCCGCAAGAAGGAGACGGCGTGAACCCCCAGATCTTCCGGGAATACGACATCCGCGGCATCGCGGAGAAGGACCTGACCGACGACGTGGCGCGCGCGATCGGGCGCGCGTTCGGCGAACGCATGAGGGAGCGCGGGAAGAGCCGGCTTGCCGTCGGGCGGGACGTGCGCCTCTCCTCGCCGCGGATCCGGACCGCTCTGATCCAGGGTCTGGTGGAGCGGGGCGCGCACGTCCTCGACGTGGGGGAAGTGCCGACACCGGCGCTCTACTTCGCCATCCTGCATCTCAAAGCCGACGGCGGCGTGATGGTGACCGGGAGCCACAATCCCATCGAGTACAACGGTCTCAAGCTCTCGGAGGGGATCTCGTCGCTGCACGGCGAGGAGATCCAGGAGATCGGCCGGCGCGCCGGAGGAACCTTCGCGCCCGTCCCGCCGGGGAAGGTCGAAGAGGCGCCCGTCGACGAAGCCTATCTCGCCGACCTGGTCCCTCGGATACGCCTCAAGCGTCCCCTCCGCGTGGTCGTGGATCCGGGGAACGGAGCCGCGAGCATCGCGGGGCCCGAGCTTCTCCGCCGGCTCGGGTGCGAGGTCGACGCCATCTTCGCCGTGCCCGACGGCCGATTCCCGAACCACCTGCCGGACCCGACGGTGCCCGAGCTGATGCGCTCGCTGGTCGAGCGCGTGCGGGCGACGCGGGCCGACGTGGGGATCGGCTTCGACGGAGACGCTGACCGCGTGGGCGCGGTGGACGAGACGGGGCGGCTCCTCTACGGCGACCAGCTCCTCGGCCTCTACGCCGCGGACGTCCTGCCGTCCCACCCGGGCGCTCCGATCGTCTTCGAGGTGAAGTGCTCCCAAGGGCTCGTCGAGCTGGTCCGCGACAAGGGGGGCGTGCCGATCATGTGGAAGGCCGGGCACTCGCTCATCAAGGCGAAGATGCGCGAGACGAAGGCGCCCCTGGGCGGCGAGATGTCGGGGCACATGTTCTTCGCCGATGAGTTTCCGGGCTACGACGACGCCTTGTACGCGGCGGGGCGGCTCCTCCGCCTGCTCGCCGAGTCGACTCGGCCCCTCTCGACGCTCGTCGACGCGCTGCCGCAGTCCCGCTACGTCTCGACCCCCGAGATCCGGTTGGACTGTCCCGACGACCGTAAGTTTGCTATCGTGGATGCCGTGCGCGAACACTTTCGCGCTACCCACGAGGTCATCGACGTCGACGGCGCTCGCGTGCAGTTCGGCGACGGCTGGGGGTTGATCCGGGCGTCGAACACGCAGCCGGTCCTCGTGGTCCGCTTCGAGGCGAGGACCCGGGAGCGCCTGGCGGAGATCACGCAGGAAGTCTACGACGTGCTGAGCCGCTTTCCCGAGGTGACGATCCCCGCGCTCAAGGTCTGAGCGCCCGTCCTTCGGACGCTGCCGGAGAGGGTTCTCGCTTTGCGTCCTGGTTCCGGCCCTCTCTTGCTCCTCCTTCTCCTTGCGCTTCCGGCCCCCGCGCGCGCGCAGGACGAATTCCTCGTCAACGACGACCGCATCGACCGGAACCAGTGGGCGCCCCGCGCCGCTCTCGGCGCGAACGGGAGGATCCTCGTGGCGTGGATGGACGGACGGAACGGCACTCCGAGCCTCATCGATTACGACACCTACTTCATGTCGATCCGCGATCCCTTGGGACTGGGCACCTCGCTCAACCGGCGCGCCAACGACGACGCGCTTGGACCGGCGCAGGGCTTTCCCGACATCGCCGCGAGCCCCGCGGGAACGTTCCTCTGCGTCTGGGAGGACGGCCGCGCGGGGAATCGCGACATCTACTCGGCGGCGTTCGACTCGGCCGGCGCGACGATCACTCCCAGAAACCTGCGCGTGAACGACGACGCCGGGAACGCCGACCAGCTCCTGCCGCGCGCGATTCCGTTCGGGTCGGACCGCTACCTGGTGCTCTGGGGCGACGCGCGCACCGGGCAAGGGGAAATCTTCGGCGCCTTCCGGACGGCCACGGGAGCGCCGCTCGGCGCGAACGTGCGCCTCTCCGTGGATCCGATCTCGGGCGATAGCTACCAGGGAGAGCCGGCCGCCGCGGTCGGCCCCGCGGGAGGAGCGCTGGTCGTCTGGCTGGACGGCCGCGAAGGAGGGACGGTTTTCGGGGCGACGTTCGACGTTTACGGACAGTGGCTCGACGCGGCCGGCAACTCCGTCGGGGGAAACTTCAAGATCAACGGAACCACCGGCCCCGCTCGGTGCGCGTCGCCCACCGTGGCGGCTGATCCCGTCCTTGGCTTCGTGGTCGCGTGGATCGACCGGCGCACATCAGGGGACGCCGGCGACGTATTCGCCCAGCGCTTCGATCCCTCAGGTGCTCCGGTCGGGCCGAACGTTCGCGTGAACGACGACGCACCCGGCCGCGATCAGCGCCACGTGCACGCCGCGGCCGGACCCGGAACGGCGGCGTTGATCTGGGAGGACCTCCGCGGCAACCTCGGGATCGACTCGAACGTGGAAGGGGCGTTCGTGCCCTACGACGCCGGCGCGCCCAGCGCGAACTTCCGCGTGAACCAGGAAGTCATCGGCCGGCAGGGAACGCCCGCCGTGATCTGGGACGGCCGCGACGCCTACCTCGGCGTCTGGGAGGACGGCCGCCGCGGCGCGCCGGACATCTTCGCGGTCTCCTTTCTCCCGACCGGAGTCCGGCGCGGCGCCGAGTCCCAGCTGAACGACGACGCGGCGCCGTTCGATCAGCGCCGCGTCCGCCTGGGGCACGGCCCCGGGCGCTACGTCGCCACGTGGATCGACCGGCGAAACGGGGCGAACGACCTCTTTGCGCAGTGGATCACCGCGGCCGGGGCCCGCGACGGCGTGAACCACGCGCTGTGGCGCGACGACTTTACCGAGCGCCCGGTCGCGGCCGCCTCCGCGGTTTCGAGCGCGGGTCGCGGCCTGGTGGCGGTCCAGGTCACGCGCTTCTCCGACGCCGGGGACATCCGAGGCTTCTTCTATTCCGCCGCGGGAGCACCGCCGTCCACTTCGTTCTGGATCAGCGACGTGCTCCCGAGCGCGCAGGCGGCGCCCGCGGCCGCGGCGTGCGACTCGGGCTTCGGCGTGGTCTGGCTGGACGGGCGCGGGGGAGCGCCGCGGCTCTACGGGCAAGTGCTCACGACAAGCGGCGCGCGGGTGGGAGGGAACCACCCGGTTCTCGCCGCCGAGCCCGCCGATCCGGTCACGTCGTTCGACCTGGATGCCGACTCCTCCGGCGGCTACTGGCTCTGTTACGCCGAGGGCGCCGGAGCCGATCAACGCCTCTGGCTCCTCCGGCTCGACGCCACCCTCGCGCCCATGTCGGCGCCGGTCCCTGTATCGCCGGGACTCTCCGGCGGACGCGAAGCTCTGTCGATCGGCTCCCCGGGAGCGGGACTGGTGGACGTCGCGTGGCTGGGCGTGGGGAGCGGCGGTTACGGCAGCGTGAACTACCAGGTGTTCGGCCCGGGGCTCTTGAGCCTGGGGATACAGACGATCGGGGGGGAGAGCGGCCGCCCGGTCGCCTCGCCGTCCCTGTCCGTTTCGCGCGCCGGCTCCCTCCTCTCGTGGGCCGAGCGTGGTCCCCTGGGCGACTGGAGCATCTGGATGCAGCGCTTCACAGGCGCGTCGCCGGCGGCGCCTGCCATTCGCGTCGACCAGGATCTCTCGGGCGCGGATCAGTTCGCCCCCGCCACGGGCTTCGACGGTGCCGGGCACGGACTGGTCGTGTGGACCGACCTCCGCTCGCCCAGCAGCGGGAGCGACATACTCGGGCGCGCGTTCGAGTTCACGCCCACGTCGGCCGAGGAGCACCCACCCGAGCCCGCGCCGCCGCCCGCGCCTCCGCCGGCGCCACGGGTGACGCGCGTGGGACCGGCGAGGCCGAATCCGTTTTCGTCCGTGACCGCGGCCCCCGTGACGATCGCGAGCGCTGCCGGCCACATGCGCGCGGTCGTCTGGAATGCGCGGGGAGAGCGCGTGGCCGTGCTTTTGGACGGGGCCGTCCCCGCGGAGCGCTTCACGCTCCGATGGGACGGCAAGGATGACCGCGGCCGCCCGGC
The DNA here is from genome assembly GCA_031364935.1 of Candidatus Eiseniibacteriota bacterium. Classification (GTDB taxonomy): domain Bacteria; phylum Eisenbacteria; class RBG-16-71-46; order SZUA-252; family SZUA-252; genus DASQJL01. Next base: position 159 of record JANLXD010000152.1, on the reverse strand, counting down.
CGCGAGCGGCGTCTACTGGATCACGATCGAGTCGGGAGGGGAGCGTCGTGCGACGCGCGTCGTCCATCTTCGGTAGGCGGAGGAGGTCGCTCCGCGGAGCCCTCGTGGCCGCGCTCCTTGCGGCCGGCGGTGCCGTGCCCGGCGCCGCGGCCGGCGGTG
>JANLXD010000140.1:0-1688 GCA_031364935.1 Candidatus Eiseniibacteriota bacterium | reverse complement strand
CGTGGTCCTCGCCTCGGCGCTGATCTTGGTTTTGTCGTCGGTGGGGATCGTCACCCTGCGCCGCGGCACTCTGGATTCCCCCTCAGCGGCGTGGATTGTCGAGCACCTGGACCCGACCTCGTGGTTCGGCGGCGGGGCCGGGAAGCGCGGAAGCGCCGACGCCGAAGCGGGCGCCGCCGACCGCCGGCCCGAGCCCGCGCCAGCCGACTCGACACCCGCCATCCCCACCGTCGTCGATTCGGGCGCGCTCGACCGCGCGGCGGCCCGGAGCGCCATGGCCGAGAGCGTCCGTTCTCCCGAGGCCTATGACGACGCCGCGGCCGCCTGGACCGACGCCCTCCCGCTTCTCGAGAACGACCCCGAGGAGCTGGCCTCGGGACGGCGGGAAGTCGCCTCGGCGCGCTACGTGGCCTGGAGTCTCATGCCGACTCCCAACCGGCGCGGCGCCGCGCTGGACGGCGTGCGGGCCTATCTCCTCGTCGCCCCCCCGGGCCCCGAGCGCGACCTTGCCTGGAAGTGGCTCGCGCGTCTGAAACGGTAGGCCGGGCAGCCGTTTCATTCACAGGTGCAGCGCCGTAACTCCTCCGTTTTCCTCAAGGTGCACCCCCGAAAGGCCGATGGTTGGAGACGTGGCGGAGCCTGCCCGGCCGTCCCGAACGAAGCGTCATGAGGGGGACATGGACGAGGGGATTCTTCACGAGTTTCTGGCCGAGAGCTTCGAGAGCCTGGTGCAGGTCGAGCACGACCTCGTGGTGCTCGAGCGCGACCCGGAGGATCGAAAGCGACTCGCGGGAATCTTCCGCGCGGTGCACTCGATCAAGGGAACCTGCGGCTTCTTCGGCCTGACCCGGCTCGAGACCCTGGCTCACGCCGGGGAGGATCTCCTGAGCCGCCTCCGATCCGGCGAGATCCGCCTCACCCCGCCGATCGTCGGCGCGCTCCTCACGCTGGTCGACGCGCTCCGGACCATCCTCACGCGGATCGAGTCCACGCGAGAGGAAGGCCCGGATGAATTCGCGCCCCTGCTCGACACGCTGGTTCGCCTGGACCGGGAGGCGGAAGTCGAGAAGCCCCCGTCCTCCACACCCATTCCGACTTCCCTCCCCGCTCCGATCCCTCCTCGCTCCGGGCTCCTCGATCCGCTGATCGCCGCTGGAAAGCTCGATCTCGAGTCGGTCGCGCTCGCGGCCCAGCAGCAGCGGCTGGGCGACCCGCGCCGAATCGGCGAGATCCTGGTCGACAACGGCGCGCTCACGTCGCAAGACGTGCTGGATGCGCTTCTCGCGCGCGGCGAGGCTCCGCCGCCGGCGGCGGGCGAAGGCACGATCCGCGTCGACGTGCAGCTCCTCGATCTCCTGATGAACCTGGTCGGCGAGCTGGTGCTCGCGCGGAACCATCTCCTCCAGAAAGTCGCGTCGTCCAGCCTGGCGGGCCTCCCCGGCGCGACCCAGCGGCTGAACCTGATCACGACCGAGCTGCAGGAAGGGATCATGAGAACCCGGATGCAGCCGATCGCGAGCCTCTGCAACAAGCTCCCCCGGCTGGTCCGCGACGTCGCGATGGCGTGCGGCAAGGAAGTGCGGCTGGAGCTCGAGGGAGTCGACACGGAGCTGGACCGCACGATCGTCGAGGCGATTCGCGATCCCCTGACGCACCTCGTCCGGAACGCGATCGATCACGGCATCGAG
>JANLXD010000089.1:0-2669 GCA_031364935.1 Candidatus Eiseniibacteriota bacterium | reverse complement strand
CGGACGCGGTCGACCAGGACGCGGATCGGGCCCTTCGAGCCCTCCGGCAGCGGCTCGTCCAGCCGGAGCCACTCGCCGGCGCCGCGCGGCTGCCCGCGCAGAAAGCCGGCAGCGAGTGCCCGCGCCCAGACCTGCGCCGGTCGCTCCCCCGGGCGCGCCGCGAGCGTGACCGCCACGGTCAGTTCCTCCCCTTCGTGGCGGAGCGCGGCCTCCAGCACCGAGTCCACGCTGTGCCGGGGCACGATGCGGCCACAGCCCCCGCACCGCGTCTCGCCCACCCGCGCGAGCAGGAGACGTAAGTAATCGGCGATCTCGGTGATCGTCCCGACGGTCGACCGGCCCGTCTGGGCGGCGGCTCCCTGGCGGATGGCCACGGCGGGACTCAGTCCCTCGATCCGGTCAACATCGGGCCGGGGCAGCCGGTCGAGGAACTGCTTCGCGTAGGTCGACACGCACTCGACATAGCGCCGCTGCCCTTCGGCATAGATGGTGTCGAAGGCGAGCGAGGATTTGCCGGACCCGCTCACTCCGGTGATGACGGAGAGCGAGGCGTGCGGCAGCGCGACGTCGATCGACTTGAGGTTGTTCTGCCGGGCTCCGAAGAGGCGGAGAAAGGTATCGGGAGGTACGTAGTCGCGGCGGGGCACGGACACTATTGTAATGCACGAGGGCCGCCCGGCAGTGCCGGACGGCCCCTCAGGACGTGCCCAATCGCTAAGCTACTTCTTCTTCGAGGTCTTCTTCTTGGACGATTTCTTCTTCGCCGGCATTGAGAGTCACCTCCCCTCGGGTTGGATTGGTTCGCGGCCTATCCCGGCGCTCAGTTCTCGCCGGGCCCGATCAGACTCTTCACCTCGTCTACCATCGCGGTCAGGTCGAACGGCTTCTTCAGATACCGGTCCACCTTGAGCCGCCGAGCTTCCGCCTTCACTTCCGGCGTCTCGTACGCCGTCATCAAGATCACCTTGGACCGAAGCGACTGATCGCGGAGTCTCTGGATCATCTGGATCCCGCTCTCTCGCGGGAGCCTGTTGTCCACCACGATCAGATCGAGCGGCGCGTCACCGAAGACATGCCGCTCGGCGTCTTCCGCCGAACCGGCTACGACCGTCCGATATCCCGCTTCGCGCAGGACAGTAGAGAGGGTGCGCGCCAATAGCTGCTCGTCGTCCACGATGAGGACCGACTTGTGCAATCCACACCTCCCCCTCTCTGCCTTGGTGCCATCGCTATCTAATGGATTGCAGGAAGCAGGCCAACGACGTTCGCGCACGACGCAAGTCGCGACGCGAGCATGCATCACGCGCGCGGCGCGAAGGTTAGACATGCGCGTTCACGCGCGACGCGAAGAGCGCGCGCATCGCGGCGCACGCGCACAACTGTCGGGGAACTAGACAGCGACGCGCGCGCTCACGCGCGAGCGCGATCGTTTCTCCGAGGTAAAACGCGCGCGCTGTCGTGAAACACGACATCCCAAGAAAGACGACAGGCGAATTGCGGTGTGAGATGAGTGAGGAACGATGTGAGACGAGTGAGGAAGGAAGCTAGATCGAGCTGAGCGAGCCGCGCGTCGCGGCGATGCGCTTCAAGCGCTCGATCAGACTCTGGCGCGAGATCCCGAGGATGCGGGATGCGTGCGATCGGTTTCCTTGCGTGAACTCGAGCACCTTGAGGATGTGCTCCTGCTCGATCTCGGCGAGCGTGGGCATCTCCCCTTCGCCGTCGGCGCGGGCGGCGAGCGCGTCGCGCAGCACGCGAGGAAGCGAATCGACCTGGGACGTCAGCTCCGCGGGGAGATGATCCTCGCGCAGCACCTCGTCGTTCTCGAGCAGGACGATGCGCTCGAGAAGGTTCTTCAGCTCGCGGACATTGCCGGGCCAGCGGTAGGCACGGAAGACACCTTCGACTTCCGCGGCCAGCGAGAGGAAGTTCTTCCGGAATTTCTCGTTGTAGAAGGAGAGGAAGTGCCGCGCGAGGAGGATCGCGTCGTCGCCGCGCTCCCGGAGCGCGGGGAGCGGGATCGACACGACCTTCAGCCGATAGTAGAGATCCTGGCGGAACTTCCCTTCCTTCACCATCTGCTCGAGGTCGCGGTTGGTCGCCGCAACCACGCGCAGGTCCACCGAGAGGTCGCTGGAGCCGCCGACCCGCTTGAAGGTGCGGTCCTCGATGAACCGGAGGAACTTGGCCTGGGTCGCCGCCGGCAGGTCGCCCACCTCGTCCAGGAAGAGGGTCCCTTCGTCGGCCAGCTCCACCAGGCCGCGCTTGGCCTCGCGCGCATCGGTGAAGGCGCCGCGTTCGTGGCCGAACAGCTCGTTCTCCAAGAGCTGCTCCTGGAACGAGGAGCAGTTCACGGCCAGGAAGGGCGCTTCCCGCCGCCCGCTCTCGAAGTGGATGGCGCGAGCGACCAATTCCTTCCCGGTGCCGCTCTCCCCTTCGATCAGAGCCGTGGTGCTCTCGCTCTGCGCGACCTTCGCCGTCAGGTCCCAGACCCGGCCCATCGCGGGCGACTCGCTCACGATCCGGGTCTTCAAGAAGGTCTCGAGCTCGCCGCGGCGGAAGGCGTCCAGCTTGGTCTCGCGGATCACGCCCGCCTTCAGGCGCTCCATCGCGAGGAGCACCTCTTCCATTTCGTAGGGCTTCTTCAGGAAGTCGGTCGCGCCGCGGCG
>JANLXD010000042.1:0-2300 GCA_031364935.1 Candidatus Eiseniibacteriota bacterium | reverse complement strand
TTCGACCGGAGCTGGTACAACCGGGCCGGCGTCGAGCGGGTGATGGGATTTTGCACCGAGAAGGAATACTTGGAATTCATGCGCTCCTGTCCCGAGTTCGAGGACATGCTCGTCCGGTCCGGGATCGTCCTTCTCAAATACTGGTTCTCGGTCAGCGACGATGAGCAGGAGATCCGCTTCCAGAAGCGCATCAACGACCCGACGAAGCGCTGGAAGCTGAGCCCCATGGACTTGGAATCGCGAGCCCGCTGGGTGGATTACTCTCGGGCCAAGGATGCCATGCTGGCGGCCACCGACCTGAAGGTGGCGCCCTGGTGGATCGTGCCTGCCGACAACAAGAACCGGGCGCGCCTCAACTGCATGGCCCATATCCTGAGTCAGTTTACGTACAAAGACTACACGCCGAAGAAGCTGAAACTGCCGCCGCGCCAGGTGGACCCCTCTTATGTCCGCCCGCCGATCAAGGGGCAGAATTTCGTGCCCGAGGCGTACTGATCTCGTATTTCGTCGCCGTGTAAGCTGACGCGGCTTCGAGAAAATGTGCTAGGCTCCGAGGAGCGGCGACGCAGCGTGGGGGATACTGGACGCTTGCCGCGGGCATTTCGCTCTGAGGTGTCTAAATCTGGATGATCAGCTCCGCCTACCGTATCGCCGCTTGCCTGTGCCCCCCGTGGCGAGCCGATTGAAAGCCTCCAAGGTCACCTTTGCCCCGGGCGCGGGCACTCTATTTGTCTCCGAGGTCAAGGAACGGGTCGCGGACTACTTCCAGACGACCGGGATCTCGCCCTGGGCCAACGCGTCCATGGTCGCGAAGACCTTTCTCCTCCTCGGCGTCACCTTCGGGGCGTATGGGCTGATCCTCAGCGGTTACCCCACTCCCTGGCAGATGCTCGGCCTCTGCGTCGTGATGGGCATCGGCGTGGCCGGCATCGGATTCGGGATCGCGCACGACGCGCTGCACGGCGCCTATTCCTCGCACGGGTGGGTCAACAAGCTGCTCGGGTTGAGCTTCGAGCTGACCGGCGCCAACGGGTACATGTGGAAGATCACGCACAACGTGATCCACCACACCTACCCCAACGTCCACGGACTGGACGAGGACCTGGAAGTGTCGCCGCTCCTCCGGCTCTCTCCGGAGTCGGCGCACCGCCCCATCCATCGCTACCAGCATCTCTACGCCCTTGCCGCCTACAGCACGACGACGCTCTTCTGGGTGTTCATCAAGGACTACAAGTACTTCCTGAAGCGCGATCTCGGACCGTTCAAGGAAAAGCGCCACCCGAAATCCGAGGTCTTCACGCTCCTCGGTGCGAAGACTTTCTATTACGCGTACTCGATCGTGATTCCGCTGCTCGTCATGAACGTCGCGTGGTGGCAATTCGTGATCGGCTTCCTCGTGATGCACCTGACCGCCGGCGCCGTGCTGGGAGTGGTGTTCCAGCTCGCGCACGTCGTCGAGGAGACCGACCATCCGATGCCGGACGACGAGGGCGCGATGGGCAGCGCGTGGATGGTGCACCAGATGGAAACGACCTCCAATTTCGCCACGTCGAACCGTCTTTTGTCCTGGTACGTCGGCGGGCTGAACCACCAGGTCGAGCACCATCTCTTTCCGAAGATCTGCAGCATCCACTACCCCGCGCTGAGCCGGATCGTCCGCCAAGTCGCGGAAGAGCACGGCATTCCCTATCACAGCCATGAGACGCTCCGGGCCGCCGTCGCCTCCCATTTCCGAATCCTGAAGCGGCTGGGGAGCGGCGCCACCGCGTTGTCCGCCTAGCCGGGCTGCCGCCCGGGGGGCAAACCCTGCCGCGGCCGCGCTTGTCACCCCCTTCACCCGGCGCTAGACTCCTCGCTCCCCCATGAACCGGCGCCGGGTCTCGCCTCTCGTCTTGCCCCTCTCCATCGCGTGGGTCGCGCTCGCCCCGTTCTCCGCCCGCGCGACCGTCGAGACCACCGTGCCGCCGGCGGGGCTCCGCGAGCACACCCCCTCCGTCACCGCACTCACGAACGCGCGAATCGTGCTCGGCCCGGGCCGGCTCCTTCGTCGCGGCACGCTCGTGATTCGCGAGGGCGTGATCACCGACGTGGGGCCGAACGCAAATCCGCCCGCGGACGCGGTCGTCCGCGACATGAAGGGTCTCACGCTCTACCCCGGCTTCATCGACGCCTACGCGGAGGTGGGCGTCCGCGCGAAATCGCAGGAAGACGCCGCGCGCAAGGGGTCCGCGTACTGGAATCCATGGGTCACGCCGCAGCTCAGCGTGGGGCGGGAGTTCTCGCCCGACACCGCCGCGGCG
>JANLXD010000031.1:0-6060 GCA_031364935.1 Candidatus Eiseniibacteriota bacterium | reverse complement strand
CGGCGGCGGCGCGAACAGGTCGCCCGTGCCGGCCGCGCGCGGGGCCGCTTCGTCCAGGTACATCTCCCAGAGGAGCTCGGCGCGCGTCCGGCCACCCGCGATCGAGTCGCACGCGCCCGACTTGACCAGGAGCTCCGCGTCGCCCGGGTGGAGCGCCACCCTCCGGCGCAGCTCGTCGAACGAGCCGAAGACCCCGTCCGCCGCGCGCGAGTCCACCAGGGCGCGCACGGCGCCCGTGTGCAGCCCCTTCACCTGCATCAGCCCCATCCGCACTTCCCGCCCGACGCCCATGTATTCGCGCGCGCTCGCGTTCACGTCGGGCGGAAGGAAGCGCAGCCCCATCCGCTTCCCCTCCGACACGTAGGCGAACGTGTCGTAGTAGCCGCCCTGGTTGGAGATCACCGCCGCGATGAATTCCGCGGGGAAGTGCGCCCGGAGCCAGCCCGAGCGAAAGGAGACGAGTGCGTACGAGGCGCTGTGCGGCTTGCAGAACGAGTAGCCGGCGAAGGAGAGGATCATGTCCCAGACCTGGTCGATCACCTCACGCGCGACGCCGCGCGCCAATGCGCCGGCGTAGAAATCGGCCATGTGCGCGCGCAGCGGCTTCAAGGGGCGCTTGTGTCCCAGCGCCTTCCGGATCTGCTCGGCCTGGGCCAGCGGCAGACCCGCCAGCTCCATCGACACCTTCGTCACGTCCTCCTGGTAGCACATGATCCCGTACGTCTCGTCGAGGGTGTGGCGGAGCGCGGGGTGGAGCGGATCGTAGGCGCCGCCGTGCAGGCGCCGGAGGTACTCGCGGATGTAAGTGCTGGCGGCGGGACGGATCATCGAGGAGTGGATGACCAGGTGGTCGAAGTCCCCTTTCGCCGCCTTCCGCTGGAGCTGGCGCATCGACGGCGACTCCGTGTAGAAGACGCCGATCGTCTGCCCCGTCGCCATCAGCCGCTGCGTCGCCGGGTCGTCGATGGGATTCCAGGTGCGCTCGTCCACCTTGTGCCCGGTGTTCCGCTCCACCGCGGCCAACGCGTCGCGGATCACGCCGAGGGAGCGGTTCCCCAGGAGGTCCATCTTCACCAGCCCGAAGTCCTCGGTCTGGTCCTTCTCCCACTGCACGATGGGGACGCCCTTGGGCGCGATCTCCACCGGCACGTGGTTCGCCAGCTCGTCGGGGACCATCACGATCCCGCCGCTGTGCACGGCCACGTGCCGCGGGTGCCCCTCCAGCGCCTCCGCCTGCGCGAGAATCTCGGGCCACGGCGGCTCGAAGTCCACGTCGCGAAACCGCGCCCGGTGCCGCATCCCCTCGATCGGATCCTCGACGCCCCAGTGCCCCTGGAGCCGCTTCGTCACGTTCACGATCTCGGCCTCGGGGAGCCCGTAGACCTTGGCGATCTCGTGAATGGCGCCCCGTTGCTGGAAGCCGACGTGATTCGCCACCATCGCGGCCCGGACCGGCGCGCCGTTTTCGGCAAGCACGTCGAGCTGGATCTGGTCGCGCTCGTCCCAGGCGAAGTCCACGTCGATGTCGGGCGGGTCCTTCCGCTCCGGCGACAGGAAGCGCTCGAAGAAGAGGTTGTGCCGCACGGGGTCGACGTGCGTGATGCCGAGGAGGTAGGCGACGATGCTTGCCGCTCCCGAGCCGCGGCCGCAGATGCGCGGCGTGCGCGACGTGATCGCCTCGACGATGAGGAAGTAGTCGGCGAAGCCCTTCTCGCGGATGATCGCGAGCTCGCGCGCGAGCCGTTCGCGAACCTCGGCGGCCGGACGCTTTCCGTAGCGGTGCACGATCCCCGCCTCGCAGCGCGCGCGCAGCACCTCGAAGGCGTCGCCCCGCTCCAACAGATACGAGGGAAATATGGTGCGCCCCATCTCCCAGTCCACGGCGCACTCCTCGCCGAGGCGCGCGGCGTTCTCCAGCGCTTCCGGCGCATGGGAGAGCCGCGCCTCCATCTCTTCCGCCGAGGCGAACGTGCGACCGCTCTCGGCCAGGTCGTCGGCGGGCACGCGCTCGAGCGTGGTGTTCCGGTCGATGGCGCGGAGGATCTGATGCAGGCGGCGCGATTCCGGACGGACGAAGTGCACGTCGTTGGTTGCGACGCACGGAATGCCCTGCCGCCGCGCCCATGCGCGGAGCGGCCGGTCGCCGCGCCCCGGGACCAGCTCGGCGTAGGCGGGGAGCGAATCGCGGAGCGACTCCAAGAGAGCGCGGTCCTCGGAGAGAAGCACGAGCCCCTCGGCGTGGCGGCGCACCGCGCGCTCCAGCGTGAACTGTGCGTCCAGGTGGCGCGCGGTGATCACGTGGCAGAGGGAGGAGTACCCAGCGCGCCCGCGCGCGAGGAGCACCGCACGCCCCGTGCCCCCAGGCGCCGCGGCGGCCGCGCCGGCCTCGACGATCTCGGCCCCGGCGATGGTCGTGAGCCCCATCTCGGCGCAGATCTGCCGGTAGAAGACGAATCCGTAGAGGGCGTTGGTATCGGTGAGGGCGAAGCGGTCCATGTCGCGCTCGCGCGCCGCGAGCACCAGAGCCTCGAGAGGCTCCGGCCCGCGCATCATCGAGTAGTGGCTATGGACGTGGAGATGGACGAAGCGCGACACCGAGGGCCATCCACGACGCGGGGACGACCGCGTCGGTTCCCAGACGGGCTCGGAGGCGGTCGAGCGCCGCGTCGAAGGCGGCGGCGCGCCGCTCGGGAGGCGCCGGCCCCCCGTGAAGCGCCGCGGCGCGCACCACCTCCGACACCACTTCCTGGGGGCCCCACAGGAAAAGCTGCTCCGCCCGCGCTCCTTCTTCCCAGGCCGCGAGCCGGATCCGCCGCACGCGCACGCGTCGCGTGAGCGCGCGGTCGAGAAGCGCCACCGCGGCCGCGCCCAGCTCCCGCTCCCCCGATATTCTTTCGCGCAACACTCGCCGGGCGCGGCCGTGCCGGCCGTCCGCGTAGATCGCCCCGACCTCCAGACGGCAAGCGGCCGTGCCGCGCCGGCGAATTCCCACTCCCACTTCCATCGCGAGCCGCATGACGCGCGCGACGAGCACGCGGCGGTCGTTGGTCTCGGCAGCCAGGCTCTCCTCGGCCACCGCGCTCGGCGGACGGTCCGTGGCCCGGGCTCCCGGCGCTCCGTCCATGCCGCGCGCTTCGCGCCACAGAGACAGGGCACCCGCGCGCCCCACGGCCGCCTCGAGCTGCGGCATCGAGAGCGCCTGCACGTCGCGCACCCGCCGCACCGCGAGGAGGTCGAGCCGCTCCCCTTGGGCCTGCCCGCGCGCGGCGGGAAGGACGCGCACGGGGAGCGGGCCGAGGAAGGCGGCTTCGCTGCCGCCCGGCACGTCGAGCAGCTCGCCGTCGGGCGCGAGCACGTGGGCCGCGATCCCGCTGACCAGCCGCGTCGCCGCGAGTCCGAGGGTGGGATGCAGGCCGAACCGACGCTCCACTTCGCGCCCGACGCGCGACGCGCGGCCGCAGGCGTCGCCGTGCGTGCGCGAGAGGCCGGTCAAGTCGAGCACGAAGCGGCCGGGTCGTGGCACGCCGCCCAGAGGCGCGAACGGCAAAAGCCCGTCGCGGATCGAGTCGGAGAGCCCGGCGTAGAGGTCGGCGTCGGGCGGCAGGGCGATCAGGTCACGGCACATCCGGCGCGCCACGACCAGCGGGACCCCGGGCGCGACGCCGCGGGCCAGTGCTTCGCGCGAGGCGGCGACCACGCGCGGCCGCGACGAATCCTGCCGTGCGAGCGCGACCGGTCTCCCGACCAGCTTGGGGCTGCGGAGCCGCTCGGCCTGGATGGCGAAGGAGTCGATGGCGAGATGGAGAATGATCGGTTCCATGGACGTGTGCGCGTGATCGTGGCTCCGATGTCTCCAAATCCGGGACGGCGGGCGTCTCCTAGGCGTACCGCCGCAGCAGGCCGACGAGCACACCGCGAATTTCGACGCGTACGGCCGGCAGGCGGATGACTTTCATCGTGGCGTTCGCGGGGCGAAGCTCGACCCAACTCCCCTCCTGGTGGAAGCGCTTCAACGTCGCGTCCCCGTCGACCACAGCGACCACCGTCTGACCGTTGTCCGCGCGTTGCGCCCGGCGCACCACGACCACGTCGCCGTCGTGAATGCCGTCGCCGACCATGGAGTCCCCCCGCACGCGGAGCGAGAAGCGCTCGCCGGCGCCCAGGAGCGACGCCGGGACGTGGATCTCCTCCGGCGCCTCGACGGCCTCGATCGGCTGCCCGGCCGCGATGAGGCCGAGAAGGGGTAGCGTCGCCGTACCGCTCGGATCTTCGGCCGTGGCCAGCCAGCGCTTCGCGTTGGGGGGCGCCGGCGCGAGCACGCCCCGTCGCCTTAGCTGCGAGATCAGCTTGGCCACCGAGTTCAGCGACGCGACTCCCAGGTGGCTCCGGATCTCGTCGTACGAAGGCGCGAAGCCGTGGCGTTCGGAAAAGTCCGTGATGAAGTCGTAGGCGGCACGTTGCCGCGGCGTGAGCATGGTTCTCTTTTTGAAGAGAGCGCGACGCAAGGGCAAACCCTCCCCTTCCATGGCGGGCTCCCGAGGCGGCCGCGTGGCGCCCTGTAGCGACCGTCCGGGACCCGTTCCCGCAGGCGGTATGCAGCGCCCGCGAGATGTCCACATCGTAGGTGAACAAAAGGTGAAAGTCAAGAGGCCAACTTCACGACTGCTGGCACTTGGGTGATCACTGCTAAGAGGCCGACTGCACGGTTGCGGGCGCTTGGTTGATCGCCAGTTTAGATGCGGGACTGGTGCCCGAGGCGTCCGTTGAAGTGAAGGAACCTGCTACCATGCGCCCCATGCCCGATTTAGCCGTCTACCGGTCCTTCCGTGACCCCGTGCTCGCGGTGTGGCCGCACCTGACGCGGCCCGAGCTGCTCGAGCGCTGGCTGGGGGCGTCTGAAATGGAAGTAGCTGTGGGGGGCGAATTTGGAGCCACCCTGTGGAATGGAGACAGGGTCGCTGGAGAGGTGCTGACGGTGGCCCCTCCAAGCTGCCTGGAGCTGGCCTGGCGCGCACCGCGCCCCGACATCGAGACGCGCGTCCGGATCCGCCTGGAGCACATGGGACCCGGCTGCCGCGTTCGGGTGGAGCAGGACGATCCCGCGACCGACGTGGAGCGCGAGCACGCGCGCCGCTGGTGGCGCGAGGCGCTCGAGGCTCTCCGGACCTCGGTGGTCGAAAACCGCGACGCCCACCAGTGGGGCTCGGGTGTGCCGATCGTGCTGCGCGCGCCGCTGGGCCGCACCGCCGCCGACGTCTGGCCGCTCCTCTCCACGGCCCAGGGGCTCGAGAAGTGGCTCGCGGGCGCAGACCGGTTCGACGCGACCGTCGGAGGATCTTTCCGCTTCAGCTCGAAGTTCAAGGGGACCGAAGTGATCGAGGAGGGTCGCATCGCGGCCCTCGAGCAGGAGCGGCTGGTGGCTCTGGATTGGGAGTGGATGGGGCAGGGGTGGGATACGCCGACCCGCGTGGAGCTGCACCTGGCGCCGCACGATTCCGGAGTGGCGCTCGTGCTGGCACACCTGGGCTTTGACGCGCTGGAGTCGGAGACACGCCTGGAGGCCCGCAGAAACTACGCCTCGGCCTGGCGCGACGTGCTTCAGGATTTGAAGCGTCTGGTCTCGCCCATCCGGTAACGGAACCGCCGCAGACCCGCGCCGCCGCGCTACACGCGTAAGACGATCTTCCCCACATTCGCGCGCGACTGCAAAATCCTGTGCGCCGCGCCCGCCTCGCCCAAGGCCATCACGCGCCCCGGCTGCGGGGTGATCTCCCCCGCCGCGGCCAACGCGACCAGCTCCTCGAGCACGCTCCGCATCAGCGGGCGATTCCCGATCAGCTCGCGCATGTTCACGCCGTAAAGCCCCAGGCTCGGCTTCAGGAGATCGAGGAACGTGAGGCGGGGCGCGCTCAACACGTAGCCGATCACACCCAGGAAATTCCGCCCCGAAAGGCCGCTCACGCCCAGGGACACCACGCGGCCGCCCGGCCGGAGCGCGCGCAGTCCGTCGCGAACCGAGGGCCCTCCGACCGAGTCGAGGATGATGTCGTAGCCGCGGCC
>JANLXD010000029.1:0-1852 GCA_031364935.1 Candidatus Eiseniibacteriota bacterium | reverse complement strand
GCACATGGTGTTCGGCCCGGCGAGTCCCATCGCCACGCGCGAGGCGTGCGACAGCGTGAAGGGGCGCTTCCATCCGACCGTGTTTGGCTGGATGGTGCACGCCAACGTCTTCGAGAGCGACGACCCGAAGGTGATCTGGGGGGACATGCACTGAGGCGCCAGGGCGCCCTGGCTTCAGGCCGCCCCGTCGCGCGCCCGCTCCATCGCCGCGATGTCGATCTTCTTCATCCCGAGCATGACCTTCATGGCGCGCTCCCGGCCGGCGGCGTCGCCGCCCCCGAAAATCGCGTCCATGTTGTTCGGGACAACCTGCCACGAGAGGCCGTACTTGTCCTTGAGCCAGCCGCACTGCTGCGCCTTCGGGTCCCCGCCCGCGCCCAGCTTCTCCCAGTAGTAGTCGATCTCCTGCTGGTCCGCGCAATTCACCTGCATCGCGATCGCCTCGTTGAACTTGAACTGCGGGCCCCCGTTGAGCGCCGTGAACGCGTGGCCGTCCAGCTCGAACGCGACCACCATCACCGAACCCGCGGCACGGTGATGGACCTCCTGCCCCGCGTTCGGGAATCGGGTGACCGTCGTGATCTTCGAGTTCCTGAAGATCCCCGTATAGAACTGCGCAGCCTCCTCGGCCTGGCCGTCGAACCAGAGGCCGGTCGTGATCCGTCGCGTCGTCGCCATGTTACTTGTCTCCTCCGATTGCGCTCGGGTCCATCCAGAATACTTCCCAATGGTGGCCATCGAGGTCGTAGAAGCTCGACCCGTACATGAAGCCATGATCCTGCGGCTCGACGGCGTGCGTGCCACCCGCCGCGAGCGCCTTGCCCACCATTTCGTCCACCTCGGTCCGGCTGTTCACGCTGACGGCGAACATGGCGCTCGTCTCCGTGCGGGGCTTGCCCAGCGGGCGCTTGCTGAAGCCCGTGAAGCGATCGTGGGTGAGCAGCATGAAATACGCATCCTCGCCGACGAGCATGCACGTCCCGGTCGCGTCGGTGAACTGCGTGTTGAATGCGAAGCCGAGCGACTCGAAGAAGCGGATCGAGCGCTGGAGGTCGCCCACGGGGATGTTGACGAACAGCTTGTGCGGAACGGACGGACTGGTGCCGGCGTTGGTGATCGTCGGCCCGGGGGCGGGGGTCGTGGTCATGGTCGGATCTCCGGATGAGGAATGAAGGAGCTCAGCGCGCGGGAGCGAGGAGGGCCCGTACCCGGGCGTCGCGCAGATACAGTCCGCCCCAGATGAGCGCCGCGACGTAGATCGGGAAAAGAATGTGCGTGAACAGAGGGTTGTCGAGACGAAGCTGCGTGGCGATGGCGCCACCGAGGTAGCCGGTGAACAGGATCGCGCCGAGCGGGGCGGTGCGTGGGACCAGGTAGACGATCAGGCAGGCGAGCTCGATCAGGCCGATCGTCAGCACATGATGCGGCTGGAATCCCAACTGCACGGTGCCTTCCACCGCCTGTGTCGCGCCGGCGACCTTGATCGCCGTGTCGAAGGTGAGAAAGAGCATCGCCACGCCGGTGAGGACGCGCCCGCTCCAGCGGACGGCCGATGAGCGACTGGCGGCGAGCGGAGCTGAGTCGAGGATTGCGGCAGTCATCGTGGTCTCCATGAGGGTTCACACGAATAGACTGGCGCTCCCCGCAAAACTCATCGGTCCTCCCGAAAAGTGGCGCCATGGGGCCCAAGCGCCCTGGCGCCTCAGTTCAGCCGCATCGGGAGGCCGAAGCGGGGGAAGAGCGTTTCGACATCGAGGAACGAGGTCATGCTCGCGATCCGGTCGCCGCTCAACTCCAGGAGGATGAGCGCCCAAGGCGTCGCGCCCCCATCGCGGTACTGCGCGAAAGCCGG
>JANLXD010000530.1:0-9773 GCA_031364935.1 Candidatus Eiseniibacteriota bacterium | reverse complement strand
CTCGCGCCGCCCCAGTACGGGCGTATCCACGGTCAGCATGGCGATCGGCGGGACCCTTACCTCCGGCGGCACGCTGGAAGGGACCCTGGAGCAGCACGTGGCGGTCGGCTCGCGGTTGGCGAACAAGGGTCACGGCCGCATGAACGTGATGGCCAAGCCCAATCCGCTGAATCCGAAGACCGACCTCAGCTTCCGCATCTCGCGTCCGGGCGCCGTCAAGGTCGCTCTGTTCGACGCGCGCGGACGGCTGGTGCGCACGGTCATGGCCCAGACGCTGGCGGCTGGCGACCATTCGGTTCCGTGGGACGGAACCAATGATCGCGGCGGCAAGGTGTCATCGGGCCAGTACTTCTTCCGGATCCAGGCTCCGGAGGGACAGCAGGTCCAGCGGGTAACCGTGGTCAAGTAAGTCGTCTGGAAATTGGCAGCAGGACGGGCGGGGCCGAGTGGCTCCGCCCGTTTTCTTTGCTGCTTAGCGCGATTCGGCCGTGCGGATCAGAGTGCCTAGCGCCTCGATCACGGGGACGCTTATCCTCGTCTCACGGGCCGCGCGGAGGATGGGGCCCAGGATGGCGTCCAGCTCTGTGGGCCGGCCCCGCGCGAGGTCCTCGGCCATCGAGGAGCGGTTGGCGCGCGTCTCGGTCAAAAGCCGGACGAGGCGTGGGACGGGATCGAAGTCGGCGGGCAGGTGCCCCTTTCGGACTCCCACGCGCGTCGCTTCCCACACGACCTCGGTCGCGACGCGGAGGAGCGGCGGGTCGTCGAGCAGCGCGCCGTTGGGGCGGTTGGCGAGCGCGGTGAGCGGATTCACGGCCGCGTTCAGCGCCAGCTTCCGCCAGAGGATCGCGGGCGCGTTCTCACGCGCCTCGGAGCGGAGCCCCGCGCTGGTCAAGACCGTGGCGGCGTATTCGGCCCACCGCGCCTCGGTGGCTCCCCAGGGGGCGAGCAGCGTGGCTCCCTCGAGGGACGCGTGGAGCGCGCCCGATTCGTCGAAGTAAGCGCCCAGGGCGGTGGCCCCCGCGATCAGGGGGGCGCCGGGAAGCTCGTGCTCCAGCACCGCCATGTGGTCCCAGCCGTTCTGCAGGGAGCAGATCCCCGGAAAGGTAGGTCCCAGAGGTGCGAGCGAGCGGGCCGCCTCCTCGGTGTCGCGGGCCTTCACGCAGACGAAGATGAGCTTGGCGGGGCGGAGCACCGCGGGGTCCTTGTCCGCCGTGAGTCCGTGCGGAGCGTCCCCCGCCAGCGCTGACCGGCGGGCCTCGGAGCGGGCAAGGATGCGTACGGAGTGCCCCGCGCGCGCCAGCTTCAGGGCGAGCAGCGACCCGAGGGCCCCCGCGCCCAAGACTCCGACCGTCTCCGCCATCCCGGAGATCCCTCCTGACGCACCCGTTGATCGCTTCCGCGAACTATACTCCCAATCCGTCATGAAACGGCCTCTGCGGGCGGTCATCTTCGACTATGGGAACACTCTCGTCGGAGTGGATCCGGCGCTTCACTCCAAGCGCACGGACTACGCGGACGTGGTGGCCGTGCCATCGACCGAGAGGCTGACGCGCCATCTCGAGCAGCGGCGGCTGATCTCGCGGGAGCAGGGAGTGCTGTTCATGGACATCTTCCTCGCGGTGCGCGAGCGAAACCGGATCCGCGCCGAGGAGTCGGGGGACGAAATCCCGGCGACCGTCTCGCTCCGGGACGCCTTGCGGGAACTCGGCTGTCCGGAGCCCGGCGCGGCGGACGTGCTCGAGGCGCTCCGGCATTTCTTCAGCGTCGAGGAGGAAGCGCTCCAAGAGCTGCCCGGCGCCGGCGACACGCTCCGGCGCCTCGACGACCGCGGCATCCCGATGGCGCTCCTCTCCAACGCGACCGACGCGCCATACATCGTCCGCGTGATCGAGCGCATGGGCTGGGGCGGCTATTTCCGCCCGCTCGTGGTCTCCTCGGACATCGGCGTGCGGAAGCCGCGCCCGGAGGCGTTCCAGGCCGTGCTGGGGGAGTGGTCCTACGCGCCGGAGGAGATCGCCATGGTCGGCGACTCGCTCCGGCACGACGTGCAGGGCGGCCAGGAGGTCGGGCTCCGCACGTACCACTTCACGTGGATCCCCAATCCGGGCGATCCGCTCTACCTGGGGCGAGTGCGGCCGGAGGCGTCCGTGAAGACACATCCCGACCTTGTCCGCGAGTTGCTTCTGGCCGCGGCCACGGACTAGGCGCCGCCGCCGAATCGAGCGCAGCCCGCCGGCAAGGTCGAGAGGGGGACGATAGGGAACTCGAAATTGACGCGTTTCTCGTGCGACAATTCCTCTGCTCCTCCCTACCAGCGCCGCCCCCCCGGCCGGCGCTCCCCGATCGAATCGTCCCGTTCTCCCCCGGAAGGGAAGTCATGCTCGCGCGCGTCACGTCCTGCGCGACCGTTGGGATCGAGGGACTCTTGATCGAAGTCGAAGCGGACCTGGGTGTAGGTCTACCCACCTTCACGATCGTCGGGCTTCCCGATGCGGCGGTGCGGGAGAGCCGGGAGCGCGTCCTCTCCGCCGTGCGGAATTGCGGCTTCGAGTTTCCCGCGCGGAAGATCACGGTGAACCTGGCGCCCGCGCACGTGCGAAAGGAAGGGGCGCGGTTCGACCTGCCGATCGCGGTCGCTCTGCTCCGCGCGTCGGGGCAGATCCCCGGCGGAGCGCCGGTGGAACAGGGGCTCTTCGTGGGAGAGCTGGCGCTGGACGGATCGGTGCGGCCGGTGCGCGGCGTGCTCGCGGTGCTGGCCGCGGCGCGGCGCGAAGGGCGCTCCCCGGTCTGGATCCCCGCCGAGAACGCGCCGGAGGCGCGCGCGTACCCGGTGGTGCCCACGGTCGCGATCGCGTCGCTGGGGGACTTGCGCGGGGATGGCGAGGGTCCGGAGATCTCCGGGAGAGACGCGACTGACGATGGCGGGCTCGGCTCGTGGTCGGCCGGATCGGGAGGGTCCGCCCCCGATTCCGATCCGCCCGATCTCTCCGAAGTCCGCGGGCAGCTCCTCGCGCGGCGGGCGCTCGAGGTCGCCGCCGCCGGCGGGCACAACCTTCTCTTCGTCGGCCCGCCCGGAGGCGGGAAGACGATGCTGGCCCGGCGGCTCCCCAGCATTCTGCCGCCGCTCCTGGACGAGGAGGCGATCGAGGTCTCCACGATCCACTCAGTCGCGGGTCGGCTGCCGCCCGGGGCCGGCATTCTCCGGCACCCGCCGTTCCGCGCGCCCCACCACACGATCTCCGACGCGGGGCTGGTCGGTGGCGGACGCGGCCCTTACCCGGGCGAAGCGAGCCTGGCCCACCACGGTGTCCTCTTTCTGGACGAGCTGCCCGAATTCCATCGGAACGCGATCGAGGCGCTGCGCCAGCCCTTGGAGGAGGGAAGGATCACGATCGGCCGCGCGGGATCGTCGGTCACGTTTCCATCAGCCTTTGCGCTGGTGGCCGCCATGAACCCGTGTCCGTGCGGCTTCCGCGGCGATCCGCGGCGCGCCTGCCGCTGCGGACCCGACGCGGTCGCGCGCTACTGGTCGAAAGTGTCGGGACCGATCCTGGATCGCATCGACCTCGTTCTCGAAGTGCCGGCGGTCCCGATGGACGATCTCTTCGCGGGCGCCGCGGCCGAGGCGTCTTCGGCGGTGCGCGAGCGCGTGCTCCGCGCCCGAGCCGCTGGGGTTTCGCGCGCCCCGGGCGCGGGCCGGAACGCGGCGCTCACCTCGCGCGATCTTGCCCGCATCGCCCCGCTCACTCCGGAAACGAAAACGCTCCTTCGGCGCGCGGCGGACGCGTTTCGGATCACGGCGCGCGGAGTGCTCCGCACGCGCCGCGTCGCGCGGACCATCGCCGACCTCGCCGGCTCGGAGACGGTGCGCGCAGAGCACGTCGCGGAGGCGCTTCAGTATCGCGTGCCCGTGGCGGCGCCTTAGCGCGTCAGAAAGGCCAGGGTTCGATCCCACGCCAGGCTCGCCGCCGCCTGGTTGAAGGCCAGGGGGCGATCAAACTCGAAGAACCAGCCTTGGCTCGGCTGGAGTCGTGCCCCCTGACGAGGGCCTCGGCGCCGACAATAGTGTCCGCGGTGCGTGCACCTTGGTCATCCGTATCTTATTATATGGGAAGTTGTTAGCTAGTCAGCCAGAAATACATCGCTGGCCGTGTCGATTTCAAGGACCCTCGTTCGACGTCCAAGTAGAGGCTCGAATGGTGAGGCCGTGAATAACCCGACTAAAAACGCAAGGAGACACGACAATGCGCTTCATGGTGATCGTAAAGGCGAGCAAGGAGTCGGAAGGCGGCGCTTCGCCGGACAAGAAGATGATGACCGAGATGGGTCAGTTCAACGAAGAGCTGTCGAAGGCAGGCGTGATGCTCGCCATGGAGGGGCTTCATGCCAGCTCGAAGGGCGTGCGCGTCCGGTTCGGCGGCGGGAAGAAGACCGTGATCGACGGGCCGTTCAGCGAAACCAAGGAGCTGATCGCGGCCCCGAGCCCCCGAACCGAAAGACAAAGACAACCGATACAGAGGAGACAGCGATGCGATTCATGATGCTGATGATCCCGAAGGGCTACGAGACGGCGAAGCCGGGCACCATGCCGGACGCCAAGGCGGTCGCCGCGATGATGAAGTACAACGAAGAGCTGCAGAAAGCCGGGGTGCTGCTGGCGCTCGACGGCCTCCACCCACCCTCCATGGGCGCCCGCGTTTCGTTCCCGGGGGGAAAGCCCAAGGTGACCGACGGGCCCTTCACCGAGGCGAAGGAAGTGGTCGGCGGCTACTGGATGATCCAGGTGAAGTCCAAGGCCGAGGCGATCGAATGGGCGTCGCGCTGCCCCGCTTCCACGAACGAGGTGATCGAGATCCGCCAGGTTCAGGAGTTCGCCGATTTCCCGCCCGATGTGCAGCGGGAGGCGGCCAGGTTTCCCGAGATGCAAGCGCAGTCGGGACCGCGCAAGGGTTGACCGCGGACGACACCCATCGCGCGATCGACGCGGTTTTTCGGATCGAGTCGCCGAAGGTGATCGCCGGGTTCGCGCGGATCGTGAAGGACGTCGGCCTGGCCGAGGAGCTGGCGCAGGACGCGTTGGTCGCCGCGCTGGAGACGTGGCCCCAGTTGGGCGTCCCGGAGAAACCGGGCGCCTGGCTCATGGCCGCCGCGAAGCATCGCGCGATCGACCTGCTTCGACGGCGGAAAGTGGTGGAGCGGAAGGAAGACGACGTGGGGCGCGAAATCGAGGCCCGGCTCGCGGCGGCGGCACCCGACCTCGACGCCGAGATCGACGATCCCGTCGGGGACGATCTCCTGGGTCTCATGTTCACGGCCTGCCATCCCGTCCTCGCGACCGAGGCGCGCGTCGCGCTCACGCTTCGCCTCCTCGGCGGTCTGACGACCGAGGAGATCGCGCGCGCTTTCCTCGTCCCGGAGCCGACCGTGGCGCAGCGGATCGTGCGGGCCAAGCGGACCCTGGCCGAGGCGCGCGTTCCCTTCGAGGTTCCTCGCGGAAGCGAGCTCGCGTCCCGCCGCGGCGCTCTATGACGCGCTGGCGCAGCTCACGCCATCTCCGGTCGTGGAACTGAATCGCGCGGTCGCGGTGGGGATGGCGTTCGGCCCCGCGGCGGGGATGGAGCTGGTCGACGAGCTGACGTCGGAGCCGTCGCTTCAGGCATACCATCTGCTCTCGACGGTGCGGGGGGACCTTCTCGCCAAGCTGGGCCGCTTCGACGAGGCGCGCGTCGAGTTCGAGCGCGCGGCGTCGCTGACGCGAAACGTTCGCGAGCGGGCGCTACTCTTGGAGCGCGTCGCCGCGTGCGAGCGATTCGCGGCGCCGCCGCCCTTGCCGTGATGAAGCACGAACCGCATCACACTACCCCGAGGGAGGAATCGTGAACGATACGAGCTTCGGCGCGAAGTGGTCAGCCCTGAGCCCCTATCTGCTGAGCATTCTCCGCATCGCGGCCGCGTTCATCTTCATCACCTCCGGCACGACGAAGCTTTTCGCCTTTCCGTCCGGGGTTCCGCCGAACGGCGGGACGGTTCCGCTGATGACCCAGATCGGGTTCGGCGCCATCCTCGAATTGGTCGGAGGGGGGCTGCTCCTGATCGGGCTCTTCACGCGGCCGGTAGCGTTCATTCTGTCCGGTGAGATGGCCGTGGCGTATTTTCAGTTCCACTTCCCGCAGAGTTTCTGGCCCACCATCAGCGGCGGCACCCCGGCCGCGCTCTTCTGCCTGCTCTGGCTCTATATCTCGTCGGCGGGCGCGGGGCCGTGGAGCCTGGACGAAGCGCTCCGGAGGGGGAGCGGGGCCGCCGTCCGCCAGGCCCCGATCCGCCCCATCCGCCCCGGAGAACCGGGTTGACTTCGGGGTATCATGCAGGTACCTTGCCTCTATCCTGCTAACCCCAAGCGAGACATAGACTCTATGAAGCTTCAGCGCGTCCAAGCCATGCCCGGAAAAGAATGTACGGCCGTTTTTTGGGCACTTTTGTTAGCCGGCCTTCTCGGGGTGACGGGCGAGGGAGGCCTCGTTAGGGCCCAGTCCGCGACCCCGCCCGCGACGCAGTCAGTCGTGAGAAAGGCGCCGCCTCCCATGTCCGTCGAGGAGGCGCAGGCTCTGGTGAAGAAGAGCCCCAGGGACACCAATTCCTACCTCGCTCTCGGCGCGGCGTATCGGCGCGACCGGAGGTACGCGGAGGCGCTGGGAGCGTTCCAGAAAATGAGCGCTCTCGATCCGGCGAACTCGACGGCCCACGTCAGCCTCGGCGCTGTCTACATGGACATGAAGCGCCCCAAGGACGCCGAGCGTGAATTCCGGAAGGCGATCGCGCTGAACGCGAAGGATTCCGGCGCCCACTTCAACTTGGGCAACTACTACATGAACCAGGGACGGCGGGACGACGCGGCCGCCGAGTTCCGGCTGGCCACCACGCTCGACCCGCCGCTTCCGGACGCCTATGTGAACCTGGGCTTGATTCAGGCCGAGCTGGGGCAGACCACGGAGGCCGTGGCCTCGTACAAGAAGGCGCTCGCCGCCGACTCCACGAACGTCCGGGCGCTCAACAACCTCGGCAACTCCTACTATGGGATGAGCAAGATTCCCGAGGCCACGGCGCTCTACCGGAAGGCGCTCGCGGTCGATCCGAACAACCAGGAAGCCATCTTCAACATGGGCGTCGCGTTCGCCGACGCTCAAATCTACAAGGAGGCGCTGAACTACTGGCGCAAAGTCGTCGAGATCGATTCGACGAGTCCGGTAGCGGAGAACGCGCGCAGCAGCATCGACGTGTTGCAGCAGTACCTCGACCAGCAGAAGGCCCCGGGTTCGGCGCCCTCCACGGCGCCCGCGCCTGGGGCTCACTGACCGACCGGACCCGAGGAAGGGTCCGCCACGATCCAGGAGGACATCGTCCATGCCGGCTCCTTCGCTACGATCCCCCCTGCATCTCCTCGGTCTTGCCGGGCTCTGCCTCGCGCTCGGCTGCTCCTCCTCCCGCGGCTCGGTCACCACGAGCGAATCGCCGGCCGCTGCCTCTCCGGGCGTGACCGCGGCGGCGGGCGCGCGCGCCCATGTGGAGGCGGGCCACGAGTACCTGGCCAAGGGCCTCTACGATGAGGCCGAGCGGGAGTACCGCCTCGCCCTCGAGACCGAGCCCGCGAACCAGGCGGCGCTCGCGGGCCTGGGGCGCGCGGAGGTCAAGCGCGGCGCCTATGCCGACGCCGTCACGCATCTCGAAAGGGCGACGACCTCCACGACGCAGATGGTCTCGGCTCTCCGCTCCCTGGGCGACGCCTACGTGGCGCTGGGCCTGGTGGACAAGGCCGCGGCCACCTATCGCCAGGCCGTCGCGCTCACGCCCGGCGATCTGGAGACCCGCCTCGCGCTCGCCAATTCGCTGACCGAGATCGGCGAGTACGACGAGGCCGCCTCCGTCTGCAAGGCGTCGCTTCGGCTCGCGAAGGGACAGCCCCAGGCGATGGCCCGGATCTACTACCGCATGGGTGAGCTGTCGGCGCGGCAAGGGAACACACCCGAGGGGATGTCGTACTACTACCACGCGGCGGAGCTGGACCCGGACAACGTCGAGATCGCGCGCGGGCTCGCCGCGACGGCGGTTCGCGGCGGCCTCTACGCCGAAGCCGCGTCCGCGCTGAATCGGGTGCTGCTCCTCGCCCCGCTGGACGTATCCGCGAAGAAGCAGTACGCGTGGGTGAACTTCAAGCTGGAGCGCTACCCCAACGCGATTCGCGACTACGAAGCGGTCGGCGATTCGCTGGGGACGGCGGACCGCTACTACCTGGCGCAGGCCTACGCGAAGTCCTCCAAGGTGGATCGCGCCGTCGAGCTGTACCGGCAGGTGGCGCGCCTCGACCCGCAGAACTACAAGGGCGTCTACTGCAACATGGCCTACGCCTACTACGAGGCGAACCGCTACCAGCGCGCGATCGACGCGGCCCGCGAAGGGCTGCGCGAGGACAGCACCAGCGCGTGCCTCCGTTTCTGCTGGGCGCAGGCGCTGGACAAGATGGGCAAGCACGACGAGGCGATCCCGGTCTTCGAGACCGTGCTGGCCGACCCCGCCTACTCCGAATCGGCCAAGCGCGAGCTGGAGCGCCAGCGGCGCATCGTGAGGTTGCTCAAGACGAAGGAGCGGGGCAATTGAGGGGGAACCAGGCGCCATGGGCGCACATCTAATGAGAACCAATTCCGCTCAACTTCAAGGAGGTTCGATGCTCGGGGTCAAAGGATCGTTACTAGGTATGCTGGCGGCGGTTGGAGTCCTCGCGTCGGGCCCGGCGTTCGCCGCTGATACGCCCTCCACGGCCGCCGCGTCCCCCGCGAAGGCGAAGACCGCTGCTGCCAAGCCGAAGGCCGCCAAGGCGGGCTCGGCCGACGAAGTCGCCGTCCTCGAAACGTCGAAGGGGCGCATGGTCCTCGAGTTCTGGGACAAGGATGCCCCCAAGACCGTCGCGAATTTCAAGTCGCTCGCCCGGAGCGGCTTCTACAACGGCACCGGATTCCACCGCATCATGAAGAATTTCATGATCCAGGGCGGCGATCCGAAGTCGAAGAACCCGAAGGCTCCCGATCTGGGCACCGGCGGCTCGGGCAAGCCCACTCCCGACGAGTTCAATTCGCATGCGCACGTCAAGGGCGTCATCTCCATGGCGAGCAGCGGTCCGAACACGGCCGAGTCGCAGTTCTTCCTGGTGCACGGGAACGCCTCGTTCCTGGACGGGAAGTACACGGCGTTCGGGCACGTGATCAAGGGCCTGGACGTCGTGGACGCCATCGCGAACACCCCGGTCGGTCCGAATCCGATGATGCGGGGCGAGCCGTCGAAGCCGCTCGAGTGGGTGACGCTCAAGTCCGTCACGATCGTGCCGCGCGCGACGGCCATGGGCGGCGGCGCGAAGGCGGCAGCGGCCGGCAATGCGCCCCCTTCGGCGAAGGCCGAGTCGGCCCCGCCGAAGCAGCCGGAGAGCGCGTCGGTAACCCCTGTGGCGACGACGCCGCCGGCCTCGCACGACCACACGGGGGGGAGCGCTCCCGCCGATACGTCGAAGTAGCGCCGCAAATCCGGCCTCCAGCACGGGGGCTCATGTGAAAACGGCGGGCCGGGCGTTCATTGCGTCCGGCCCGCGCGCTTTGCTACCCTGAGGTCAGTCCGACCACCAGGGGGAGCCCATCTTCGTGTCCCGCATCTATCTCGACCACAACGCCAGCACGCCCGTGCGCCCCGAAGTCCTCGAGGCGATGCTCCCGTATTTTGCCGACCTCTAC
>JANLXD010000003.1:0-2756 GCA_031364935.1 Candidatus Eiseniibacteriota bacterium | reverse complement strand
CGGGCCGCGCCGCCACCCGCATCTAGATGACTCCCGAGCTGGACACCCGCCTCTTCGAGCCCGCCCGGCTGAACCTCCTGATCGGGCTCGCGCTGTTCATCCTGTTTCTCGTCGTGAACATCTACCGGGCGCGCGGCGGCGCGGCCATGTTCATCCGCCCCATGGCCGGGCTCAAGGCGGTGGAGGAGGCGATCGGCCGCGCCACCGAGATGGGCCGGCCGGTGCTCTACGTCCCGGGGCTGGGGGACATGAGCGAGGGAGGAACACTCGCCTCGATCACCATCTTGAGCCGCGTCGCGCGGCGCACGGCGGAGATGGGGTGCGACCTCGAGGTCCCCGGCTACGATCCCGTCGCGACGACCATGATGGAGGGCGCGGCGCGTCAGGCCTATGTCGAGGCCGGGCGCGGCGACTCGTTCCGCGCGGGCTCGGTGCACTACGTGAGCGCGCAGCAGTTCGCCTACGTCGCCGCGGTGACCGGCTACATGCTTCGCGCGCGTCCGGCCGCGAACATCTTCATGGGCTCCTTCTACGCCGAGTCCCTCTTTCTGGCCGAGACGGGCAATCTGACGGGCGCGATCCAGATCGCGGGCACCGATCAGGTGACGCAGCTCCCCTTCTTCGTCTGCGCCTGCGACTACGCGCTCCTGGGCGAAGAGCTGTACGCGGCCAGCGCCTATCTCGGCCGCGAGCCGGTCCAGCTCGCCACCATCGCCGCCCAGGACTGGGCCAAGGCCCTGGCGGCCGGCGTCGTGATCGTCGCCTCCATCCTCACGGCGATGGGACATCCGGAAGTGGGCCGGCTCTTGCAGACGCGATGATCCCCCGCATCGCCCGGAGCGACTGAAATGCGCAACGGCCCGTACGTCGTCACCTTCATCACCGGACTCCTGATCGTCGCGTTCTTCTTCGTCCCCCACCACAGCGCGCAGCATGCCCAGTCGGTCATGCTCGACTGGTCCAACGTGGTCTACGCGTTCGCCCTCATCCTCGGTTCGGTCACGCTCTGGACCGCTCACCAGAAGCGAGTCGCGACGCGCGCGCCGGGGTGGGCCTACAGCATGGTCACGCTCCTCTCCCTGGCGTTCGTCACGATCTTTGGCGTAGTGCAGGGAGTCGAGGAGGGCACCGTGGTGAACGTGTTCTACAACACGGTGAACGCGCCGCTCGCCTCGACGATGTTCGCGCTGCTCGCCTTCTTCATCGCCTCCGCGGCGTTCCGGGCGTTCCGCGCGCGCAACACCGAAGCGACGCTGCTGTTGGTGACCGCGATCGTGATGATGATCGGCCGCGTGTCGGTGGGCGAGTACCTGTGGCCGGGCTTTCCCACGGTGACCGAGTGGCTCCTCGACGTTCCCAACCTGGCCGCGAAACGCGCCGTGGCGATCGGCGTGGGACTGGGCGCGGTCTCGACGGCGCTCAAGATCGTGCTGGGCATCGACCGCACGTACCTGGGGCGCTCGTGACGGCGCCGCAGACAGGAGCGCGTTGATGGCCGCACGTCCCGGTTGGCTGGCGCGCATCCTCACACTGGACCGGCGCATCATTTTCATTCTGATCGCCCTCGCGACCGCGCTGCCCCTTCTCTTCCCCGTGAACCTTCCGATCTCGGTCTCGCCCCGCGTGCGCGCGGCCTTCGACACGGTCAACAAGCAGCCTCCCGGGACCTACGTGCTGATGTCGCTCGACTACGAGCAGGACATCCAGGCCGAGCTTCAGCCGATGTCGATCTCCCTGCTTCGGCACTGCTTTCGGAAGGGGCTGAAGCCGGTGGTGCTCACGCTCTATCCGGCGGGACCTGGGCTGATCGAGCGGGCGCTCGACATCGCGTCCAAGGCCGAGGGGAAGAAGCGGAACGTGGATTTCGTGTTCCTGGGCTACAAGTCCGGGAACCAGTCGGTGATCCTGGGCCTGGGCGAGAGCATCCGCACGATGTTTCCCACCGATTTCTGGGGCACCCCGCTGGAACAGATCCCCATGATGGCCGGGCACAACTCCTACGCCGACTTCCCGCTGGTCGTCAACCTCACGGGATCGACCATCGCGGACTACTACATCCGCATCGCGGCGACGCGCTACCGGCGGCCCCTGGTCCTGGGCGCGACCGCGGTCATGACCACCGACTACTACCCCTACCTATCCTCGGGGCAGATCCTGGGATTGATCGGCGGGATGAAGGGCGCGGCCGAGTACGAGCGGCTCCTGGATCTGTTCGGGGACGCGCGCCGCGGTATGGACGCGCAGAGCCTGGTCCACGTGGTCATCGTGCTGCTCGTGATCGTGGGGAACGCGGCCCTATTTTTGTCGGGCGGGGTACGGCGACCATGATCCGCCGCCACGGGGAGTGCCGATGAGCGTCGACGTTCAGAACGTGATCATGGCCTTCCTCACGCTCTGCGTTTTCAGTTTCCTCTACCGCGACAATCCGTTCTACCGCTTCGCCGAGCACCTGTTCGTGGGCGCGGCGGCGGGCTACCTCCTCGCCATTAATTATCAGAACGTGCTTCGGCCGAACATGATCCGTCCGCTCTCGCAGGGCCACCTGATTGCGCTGATTCCGCTGATGCTGGGGATCATCCTGCTCGGCCGGATGTGGAGCCGCACGTCGGGGATCGCGCGCTGGTCGCTCGCCTTCTACGTGGGAATTTATTCCGGAATCGCCGTGCCCTCGTATCTGCAGGCTCAGATCTTCGCCCAGGTGGCCGACGCGCTGAAGCCGTTCGCGCCCGGGTGGGGAGCCGTGAGTTCCGCGCTCG
>JANLXD010000525.1:0-2571 GCA_031364935.1 Candidatus Eiseniibacteriota bacterium | reverse complement strand
GCTTGAGGAGCGTGAGGAAGGGATCCAGATTGTGCGGCGCGGCGACGGTGTTGACGATGAGGTCCAGGCTCACGGCGTGCCGGCCCATTGCCTCGGCGTCCTTGGAGACCACGACCTCGTCGGCGCCGAGACGGCGCGCGTCTTCCGCTTTGTCCGGCGAGGTGGTGAACAGCACCACGTGCGCACCGAGGGCGTGGGCGAGCTTGACTCCCATATGGCCGAGGCCGCCGAGGCCGACGATGCCGACCTTCTTTCCCGGACCGGCCTGCCAATGGCGCAGCGGCGACCAGGTCGTGATGCCGGCGCAGAGGAGCGGGGCCGCGGCGGCCGGGTCCAGCTTGTCGGAGATGCGGAGGACGAAATCTTCGTGGACCACGATCTTGTCGGAGTAGCCGCCATAGGTGGGCCGGCCGGTCTCCTTCTCGACGCCGCCGTAGGTGCCGGTGAAGCCGGTCTCGCAGTACTGCTCCAGCCCTTCGGAGCAGCTCGCGCAGTGGCGGCACGAGTCCACCATGCAGCCGACTCCGGCGAGGTCCCCGGCTTTGTGCTTCGTGACCTTCTCACCAGCTTTGACCACGCGGCCGATGATCTCGTGCCCCGGCACGAGCGGGAAGACCTGGCCTTCCCACTCCGCCCGGGCGGAGTGCAGGTCGGAGTGGCAGACGCCGCAGTACCAAGCAGATCGTGACCGCACTGCGCCAGCACGGGATCGAGGCGCACATCGGGCTCAAGACCTCGGGCAAGATGGCCCGGCATCTTGCGCGCCAGGCGGCGCGCTCGGACCATTCGCTGGTGATCGTCGCCGCTGGCGACGGCACCATCGAAGAGGTCGCCTCGCAGCTGATCGGAACCCGCTCGGTGCTCGGCATCGTCCCGATCGGCACCATGAACAACCTCGCGCGCTCGCTGGGTGTGCCGCTCGACATCGATGCCGCCTGCGCTCTGATCGCGATGGGCACGACGCGCCACATCGACGTCGGTCGCGTGTTCTCCGATGATAAGCCGGAGGCGCGCTACTTCCTCGAATGCGCGGGTGTGGGCCTGAACGCGATCGGGGCAATGATCGGGCAGGATTACGAGAAGGGGCGCTGGTGGTCCCTCCGCAATGGGCTTCGCAAGTACTTTGAGAGCAAGCCGGGCACGATACGCGTGGAAATCGACGACACCACGATCGAGGCCACGACCCGAATGGTGACCGTCTCCAACTCGCCGCTGATGGGCAACAACATGCTGGTGGCGCCGGGAGCCAAGATGGACGACGGGTGGCTGGACGTGTGCCTCTACGACGGCATGGGCGACGCCTCACTGGCGAAGCACTTCATGGCCGCATCGCTCGGGACGCCGGAGGAGACCAGGCTGTACCGGGCTCGCAAGGTGCGCATCATCTCCTCCGAACAGCCGCTGCTTTCCAATAGCGACATGAAGATTGCGCCGGAGCAGCCGGTGGTCGAGATCGAGATCGTGCCGAAGGCGCTCTCGATGATCGTCGGCAACGGGATCGGACTCAGCCTGCCGGTCGAATCGGCTCCCGCTGCCGCGGCGCATGCCCCGGAGGCACCCCACACCAACGGGACCGTCAAGACGTCGGACGAAAAGGTTGTCGTGCCCTCGGAGACATGATCTCCCGCATGGAATCCTGGCGATGGTAGAACCGGCGAGCGTTCCGGCGCGGATCGTGCACGCGGGCAGGCGCAGTCGTTCCCGCCGTCACCTTCTGGCTGGCGCAGTGGCGGGCGCCATCCTCGCCTTCACGGGTCTGGCCGTGTACGCGAATCGCGTTCCGTACTCTCCAGTCGACCTGACCATCATGCAATACGTGCAGAAGCTGGACGGCTCCTGGTTCAACGTTCCGCTGCACGGTTTCAACGTGATCGGGTTTCCGCCGCTCGTCGGCCTCGTCTACGGAACGCTCGTCCTGCTGATTTTGCTTTCGGGGCATCGCAGGGAAGCCGTGGGGTGCGCCTTCGCCCTGCTCGGTGGCATGGGCCTCAACTTTCTCACCAAAGCGCTCGTCGATCGGCCGCGACCGCCGATGGACCTGGTCCACGTCGAGCATTCGATACCCAATTCCTCCTTTCCCGCGGGGCACGTCTTGAACTTCTCGGTATTCATGGGATTCCTGTGCTACCTCGCGTCTACACGACTCCAGCCGTCGTGGGGCCGGAACGCGCTGATGGCAATCCTGATCGCGTCGATCGCATTGATGGGTATTGCCCGAATCGATTCCGGCGAACACTGGCCCAGCGATGTGCTGGGCGGTTATCTTCTCGCGGGCATCTGGCTGGCCGTGACCGTGGAGTTCTACCGCTGGGGATTGCGCAGGGCACGGCGCGGAAGCGTTCCTCATTCCGGGGAAGACCATGAGAAAGCGCGTGTGAACGACATCGTGCTGAGCGGCGGATCGGATGTTCGCCGCAGCCGTATCGAAGGGGACTCCGGTTCCATGCCCTCCGTGCTCGTCCTGATCCTGCTCGCGACCGCAGCCTCGTTCGTGCGCCCGGTCGAGGCGACCGCGGACCAAACCGCGACACCGATCGCAGCCGCGGCGGCGATCGCCGCCACCGCCGCGCC